>JBEAUN010000155.1:0-5635 GCA_041161415.1 Pseudomonadota bacterium
GGCTCATCTGTTCGCGGCAAAGCCCGCCTGTCCAAGGCAGGCCCAGCAAGAATCCGTGCCGTGCTTTACATGGCCGCTATGACCTCAACACAGCACAACCCTCACATCAAGGCGCTCTACCAGCGATTGCTCACTCGAGGCAACGCAAAAACTCGCTCATCTTGCTTCGGCGTACTCAAAACCCGACAACCCTATGCGTCTTGTTATGCCCATGAAGGTTGACGGGAGAGACGGTATCTACAAGCACCCAACACCTGATCAGCACCCGTAGGGTGGGTGACTTCGTCATCCACGCGTTGCGTCTCGGAGCCGCGCTTTCAGGCAGCAACAAACCCCCGACGCGGCCTACTTCTCTACCCCCAGCCGCGAAATATCCGCCACCTGATTCATCAACCCAGCCAGCTGAGCCAAGAGGGTCAGCCGGTTGTCGCGAATCAGCGGCTCATCCGACATCACCATCACCTCATCAAAAAAGGCATCCACCGGCGCGCGCAAGGCAGCCAGGGCCGACAGTGCATCAGCGTAATCCTCGGCGGCGACCAGTGAATGAATCACCGGGGTGATGTCATTGACTCTCGCAAACAACGCACGCTCGGCGTTTTCCTGGAGGAGCGCAACATCCACTTCGCCCGCGCTGACAGTGGTTTTCTTGAGAATATTGACGATGCGCTTATTGGCCGCGGCCAAGGCGCTGGCTTCGGGCAGACGCAGGAATTCGCGCACTGCGTCGAGCTTGGGGTTGTTCAAATCCATACGCGAGGGCCGTTTGGCGAGCACCGCGTCGATGACTTCGACGGCGTGGCCTTCTTCGCGCAGCTGATGGCGCAGCCGCTCGAGGATGAAGTCATGCAGGGTGTGCGCAAAGCCGGCAGCCTCGCCTTGCCCCAGCACGCCGGCGGGATACCCCGCGGCGGCGTCTTCGATGAGCGCCACCAGATCAAGCGGCAGCGGGGTTTCCATGAGGATGCGCAGCACGCCTAAGCTGGCGCGGCGCAGACCAAAGGGGTCTTTATCGCCCGTGGGCAGCTGGCCGATGCCAAAGAAGCCCACCAGGGCATCGAGCTTATCGGCGAGCGCCACCGCCGCCGCCACATTGCCTTGCGGCAGGCTGTCGCCGGCAAAGCGCGGGTGATAATGCTGCTCGATGGCGGCTGCCACCGCGTCACGCTCGCCGTCATGGCGGGCGTAGTATTCACCGATCACGCCCTGCAGCTCAGGGAATTCACCCACCATGTCGGTGACGAGATCAGCCTTGGCGAGATAAGCCGCGCGGCGCGCTTCATCCTGATGGGCGTGGAGCTTGCCGG
Organism: Pseudomonadota bacterium; assembly: GCA_041161415.1. Lineage (GTDB taxonomy): Bacteria > Pseudomonadota > Gammaproteobacteria > Burkholderiales > Rhodocyclaceae > JBEAUN01. The sequence continues at coordinate 1,308 of JBEAUN010000155.1, forward strand.
CAATCTTCCCAGCCAAGGCTTCCAGGCGTTTGACGCGCTCAAAAACACTGCCGAGTTTGTTGTGATACACCACCGCGGCGAGCCTTTCGATGCGCGAATCCAGCCGCGTCTTGCGGTCTTGATCGAAGAAAAATTTCGCATCTGATAAGCGCGCCCGCACCACCCGCTCATTGCCGCCGATAATGTGTTTCGGGTCGGCGACTTTCATGTTGCTCACCACCAAAAACTGATTGAGCAATTTGCCAGCAGCATCGAGCAGCGGGAAATATTTCTGATTCTGCTTCATGGTGAGAATCAGGCATTCCTGGGGCACCGCGAGAAACTCAGGCTCAAAGCTTGCGCGATACACTGCCGGATATTCCACCAACGCGGTCACTTCATCGAGCAGCGCTTCATCCTCGATCACCCGCGCACCGGCCACGCCGCACTCAGCCGCGGCGCGTTTGAGGTATTCGCTGATCGCAGCGCGCCGCGCGGCGAAGGACGCCATCACCGCGCCGCGATCATGCAGCACGCGGACATAGTCATCGGCATGTTCCAGCGTGATCTGCCCCTCGCCCATGAAGCGATGGCCCAAGGTGGTGCGACCACTTTCAAGCCCCATCAGCGCGCCGGGCACCACGCGTGCGCCATGCAGCATCATGAGGCCATGCACCGGCCGCACGAATTGATGATCGGAGTCGCCCCAGCGCATGAGCTTGGGGATGGGCAGCTTCTTGACGGCTTCTGCCACCACCCCCGCCAACACCGCATCCAGCGCGGCGCCGGCCACGGTCAGCGTTAAGAAAAAGGTGTCGGATTTGCCATCCATGCGCTTTTCAAAGCGGGAGATCGCCTCATGCGGAATGCCCTTGGCATCCAGCTTTTTCAAAAGCGCCGGGGTGGGGTTGCCGCTTGCATCCAGGGCCACAGCCACCGGCATGATTTTTTCAGTGACTTCGCGGCTGGCGGCTTGCGCGCTCACACCGGCAATCGACACGCCCAAGCGGCGCGGCGAGGCAAAGGCATCCATGCGCGCATCGGCCGCTGCCAGGCCCACGGCCTTGAGCGCGGCCAACACGCCCTCAGCAAAGCCCTCGCTCAAACGGGACAGCGCCTTGGGCGGCAGCTCTTCGGTGCGCAATTCAATCAGCAGGGTGTCTTGTGCGCTCATCAGGCCGCATCCTTCTTTGCCATCGGAAAGCCCAAGGCTTCCCGCGAGTTGTAATAAGCCTGCGCCACGGCACGCGCCAGGGCGCGCACCCGGCCGATGTAGGCGGCGCGCTCAGTGACAGAAATCGCGCCGCGGGCATCGAGCAGATTGAAGGTGTGAGAGGCCTTCATCACCATCTCGAAAGCCGGCAAGGCAAGGCCCGCATCCATCAGGCGGCGTGCTTCGGATTCATAGTCGCCAAACAATCTGAACAACCACTCGACATTGGCATGCTCGAAGTTGTAAGTGGATTGCTCGACTTCGTTTTGGTGATAGACATCGCCATAGGTCACCCGCCCTTGGGGGCCGTCAGACCACACCAGGTCATAGACGTTTTCGACACCTTGTAGATACATCGCCAGGCGCTCAAGGCCATAGGTGATCTCGCCCAGCACCGGCTTGCACACTAGCGAGCCGACTTCCTGGAAATAGGTGAATTGCGTGACTTCCATGCCATCGAGCCAGACTTCCCAGCCCAGGCCCCAGGCGCCCAGGGTGGGGGATTCCCAGTCGTCTTCGACAAAGCGGATGTCATGCTCGGCCGGGTTGATGCCCAGCGCGCGCAGCGAATCAAGGTAAAGCTCCTGGATATTCGCGGGCGAGGGCTTCAACACCACTTGATATTGGTAATAGTGCTGCAGGCGATTGGGGTTCTGGCCATAGCGCCCGTCCTTGGGGCGGCGCGAAGGCTGCACATACGCCGCCCGCCAGGGCTCGGGGCCGATGGCGCGCAAGAAAGTGGCGGTGTGAAAGGTGCCGGCGCCGACTTCGATATCGTAAGGCTGCAGCAGCACACAGCCGCGCTCAGCCCAGAAAGTCTGCAGCCGCAGAATAACGTCTTGAAAGGTCGGCATGGGAAGGCCTGCGAAAAATCAAAGGCGGGATTTTACAGGCTTTGAGGCCGATGCCGTGAGGGATGGCGCACGTCATCTTCATCAAAAAACTGCGCCCGGTTCGAAGCAGGCATTTTTGATATGCATCAACGCACCTCTATTTGTGCCTGGGTGGCGCGCGGCTTGGCTTGCTAAAGTAGCGGCGCGAAAGAATCAGCCCGGTGCGCGGCCGCTTGCCGGGCTGGGTTTCATCGGTTCGGCCGTGTTCGCGGCAAGCGGTTTTTGAGTGATTTTTCAGGATTGCATCATGGGTATTGCCTTCAGTTGTCTCGCCCCCACTCCCGGTATCAACTACCACAGCCCGGCGGGCTCGAGCACCGCATCCAACCCGGATGTCTGGGTCGGGCAAGGGCTCATCCCTCAAGGCTTCATGGACTGCACCGATTCTTTGCGCAAACTGGGGTTCGTCAATACCTCTTCGCAGATTTTCGCGCTGCGACGCTATAGCGTCGCGCTGGAGAAATTCGCCAATGCGGTGGAGATCCTGGGCTATCAATGGCGCGATCACACGCCGCTCTTTAACTACCTCGCATGGGGTCGCTCGCAGCAGATCATTTCCAGTGTGATGACACTGCTGGAGCTAGGCGCCCTGCGTGAAAAAAAGCTCTCCCGCCACCCCGACCCGAGGCAGCGCCTGCCGCTTTTGGTCACCCATGCGCTGGCGGCAGTGGGGCGGGAGCCTGTCGGCTGCCAAGTCTCGCTGCTTCAACGATTCAAGATGCTGCGCGATGCCGGATTCGACCCGGAGCGGCGGGATTCCCATGGTTTATCTGCCGCAGACTACGCGGCCAGCGCGAACAATACCGCTGCCCTCGATGCGCTTGAGCACCTGGGCGTGCATCTGCAAGCCGGCGACGAACATGGCATCACGCCGCTGCATTGGGCGGCGGCCAGCGGCAGTGTGGATGCGCTTGAAATGCTGCTGGCGCCACTCGGGCGCATGCACCAGCTGGCCCATGCCGCGCCGGCCTTTTTGGGCGGGCATCACGGCCCGCTGCATGCGGCCAATGTCAATCAACCGGACCGGGAGGGCCGCACCCCGCTCCACTGGGCGATGATCCACGAAGGCGGGGAGGCCTCGTTGGGGCATCTATTGGCGCACGGCGCGGATGTCTCGCTTGTCGATCAGCACGGCATGACGCCCATCGAAGCGGCTGCGGCGCAGGGCAACTGGCACCACCTGCACGCACTGCATGAGATGAAGCTGATCCCGCCGTATGACACTTCGCGCATCGACAATGTCTTCGACCGCATGTACCTCGCCGCGGAGCACACCGATCACTTCGACAATGTGGTCACGCTCATCAAATTGGCGCGAAATTCACGCTTCGCACACCGTGTGGCACGCGATGGTGCTCGCCATAACAATGAAGCGCTGCTGGGAAAAATCCGCCAGGCTGGCATTTTGGATGCGCCGCTCCATAGAAGCGCCCACCCCGCTCACACCGAAATGGGGCGCCCCATTTCGGCGCATGTGTCGGCCACCCGCGACAAAACCGCTTTGATCCGCGCCTTAACGGCGCACCATCAGGGTGGGCAGGGGCGTTAGTCAGCCTCGCACACGCGACCAGATAAACGCCGCCGCCACGATGAGCGCACACACCGCCAGCACCAGCGCATTGCCATAGCGCAGATAAGGCGTGGTGCCTTCGGTGCCGCGCACCAGCACTTGCAGCACCCCGCGGGTGAAGGCCGGCAACTGGGCGCGCACACTGCCATCGGGCTCCACCACCGCGGTCATGCCGGTGTTGGTGGCACGCAGCATCGGCCGGCCGGTTTCGAGCGCACGCAGCCTTGCGATCTGCAAGTGCTGCGGCTGCGCCCAGGAATTGCCATACCAGGCCAGATTGGAAAGATTGAGGAGCAAGGTGGCGCCCTGCGCACCGCGGGCGATTTCCTCACCGAAGACATCCTCGTAGCAGATATTCACCGCCACCTTCTGCCCCGCCACGAGCAGCGGCGGTTGATCGGGCGCACCGCGGGTCTGGTCGGACATGGGGATTTTCAGCATCGAATACACCCAGGAAAACATCGGCGGGGAAAACTCGCCAAAGGGCACCAGATGCGATTTGGCATAGCGCTGCGAGGAGCTCACCCCCAGCGAAATCGCGCTATTGAAAATCTGCCCGCTGGCATTGCGCTCGAAGACACCGAGCACCAAGTCGCCGCCGCTTTTACGCGCCACCTCAGCGAGCCGCTCAAGATAGCCGCGCGGCAAATATTCGGTGAGCAAAGGCAAGCTG
>JBEAUN010000156.1:0-3259 GCA_041161415.1 Pseudomonadota bacterium
AGGCTAACAAGCTCAGCGAGACCCAGCCTCAGCCCGCGCAATGACCATGGCATTTGGCACGCATCGTGCGATGCCGGCCGAGGGTGATCCCGATTCCCCGATGACAGTCCCTTATTTGCGCCGCGGCGCCGCCTTGCGCTCCACTTTCTCGGCTTTGCGCACCCGCTTGCCAGCGGGGGCCGGCTTGGCAGGCGCGGGGGCGGCCTCGGGCTTTTCACGCCAGATCACGAGAATATTGCCGATATGCTGCACCGGCGCGGCATCCAGCGCTTCGCAGACCTCGTGCAACAGGCCTTCACGCATGGCGCGTTCTTCGCCATAGACTCGGATTTTGATGAGCTCATGCGCGCTCAAGGAGCGGTCGATCTCGGCTAATACCGAAGGGCTCAAGCCCGCCTGGGCAATCGCCACCACCGGGTTTAAGCTGTGAGCGGCCGCGCGCAAGGCACGCCGCTGTGTGGAAGTCAGTTGAACAATCATGGCAGTCTTCCCGAGAACCCGGGATAATTGGACCTTTGAAGCAAACCCGAGATTCTACGCGATGCCAAGAAGCAAGACCAGCAAGGCCTGGCTCACTGAACATGTCAATGACCCTTTCGTTCAGCGCGCCAAGGCAGAAGGCTATCGCTCCCGCGCGGCCTACAAGCTCATGGAGATCGATGACAAAGACCGCCTCATCAAAAAAGGCATGGTGGTGGTCGAGTTGGGGGCGGCGCCCGGCAGTTGGTCGCAGGTGATCAAAGCCCGGCTGGCCGACACCGGCCGCGTGATTGCGCTCGATCTGCTTGAGATGGTGCCGCTGGGCGGGGTTGAATTCATCCAGGCGGATTTCACCGAAGAGGCCACCTTGCTCGATCTGGAAAAAAGGTTGAATGGCCAGCCGGTGGGCCTTGTTTTATCCGACATGGCCCCCAATATGTCGGGTGTTGCTTCTTCCGATCAGGCGCGCTCGGTGTATTTGGCAGAGCTGGCGCTGGAGTTTGCCGAGCGAAATCTGGCCGCAGGTGGCGATATGCTGGTGAAAGTGTTTCAGGGCAGCGGGTTCATGGAATACCGCGAGGCGATGCGTCGGGTGTTTAAAAGCGTCTTGGTGCGCAAGCCCAAATCCTCGCGTGGGCGCAGCCCGGAAGTGTATCTCCTGGGCAAGGGCAAGAAATAACTGAGCGTCGGGTAGGTTAATCCTCATTTGCCTGGCGCTGCCCCCGGCCTTAAAATTCAAGTTCGTTTGTGGTTTCGTTTTTGTATCCGGCCTAAAAGGGGTCACGCTTGAACAATCTTCTGAAAAACATCGCGGTCTGGCTGGTGATCGGCGTCGTGCTGATGACCGTGTTCAATCAAGTTTCCACGCGCCAGCAAACGCAGGCCACGGTGGAATACTCCCAATTCATGGAAGATGCCAAGGCCGGCAAAATCAGCAAGGTGCTGATCGATGGCCGCACCGCGCGCGCCACCACGGTCGATGGCAAGCAGGTCACGGTCTATACCCCCGGCGCGCAAGATCTCTGGATGGTGAGCGATCTCATGCGCTATGGCGTCAAGGTCACCGCCGCCAAGCCCGAAGAAGAGCAATCGTTTCTCATGAGCCTTCTGGTGTCGTGGTTCCCGATGCTGCTGTTGATCGGCGTGTGGATTTTCTTCATGCGCCAGATGCAGGGCGGCGGCAAGGGCGGGGCCTTTTCCTTTGGCAAATCCCGCGCACGGATGCTCGATGAAGCCGCCAACTCCGTCACCTTCGCCGATGTCGCCGGGTGCGATGAAGCAAAGGAAGAAGTCGGCGAACTGGTCGACTTCCTACGTGACCCCTCGAAATTCCAAAAGCTCGGTGGCCGCATTCCCAAAGGCGTGCTGATGGTCGGCTCGCCCGGCACTGGCAAGACGCTGCTGGCCAAAGCGATCGCCGGCGAAGCCAAGGTGCCGTTTTTCTCGATCTCCGGCTCGGATTTCGTTGAAATGTTTGTCGGTGTGGGCGCGGCCCGTGTGCGCGACATGTTCGAGCAAGCCAAGAAACACGCGCCGTGCATCATCTTCATCGATGAAATCGACGCCGTCGGCCGCCAGCGTGGCGCCGGCTTGGGCGGTGGCAATGATGAACGCGAGCAAACCCTCAACCAGCTCTTGGTGGAAATGGATGGTTTCGAAGGCGTCTCCGGCGTGATCGTGATCGCGGCCACCAACCGCCCCGATGTGCTCGACCCCGCGCTGCTGCGCCCCGGCCGCTTCGATCGTCAAGTGGTGGTGCCGCTGCCCGATATCCGCGGCCGAGAGCAGATCATCCGGGTGCATATGCGCAAGGTGCCGGTGGCCTCTGACGTCGATCCGTCTGTGCTGGCCCGCGGCACGCCTGGCTTCGCGGGTGCGGATCTGGCCAATCTGGTGAATGAAGCTGCGCTCTTCGCCGCCCGTGGGAACAAGCGCGTGGTGGATATGGAAGATTTCGAACGCGCCAAGGACAAAATCATCATGGGCGCCGAACGCCGCTCGATGGTGATGCCCGAAGAAGAACGCCGTAACACCGCCTACCACGAATCCGGCCACGCGGTGGTGGCGCGCCTCCTGCCCAAGACCGACCCGGTGCATAAGGTCACCATCATCCCCCGCGGCCGCGCGCTGGGCGTGACCATGCAGCTGCCCACCGAAGACCGCTACAGCATGGACCGCGAGCGGCTCTTGCAAAATATCTCGGTGCTGTTTGGCGGGCGCATCGCGGAAGAGCTTTTCATGTTGCAGATGACCACCGGTGCCTCAAACGACTTCCAGCGCGCCACTGATACCGCGCGCCGCATGGTCACGCAGTGGGGCATGTCCGATGCCATGGGGCCGATGGTCTACGCCGAGGAAGAAGGCGAAGTCTTCCTGGGCCGCTCCATCACCCAGCATCGCTCGATGTCCGAAGACACCATGCGCAAGGTTGATGCTGAAGTGCGTCGCATCATCGACGAGCAATACGGCTTGGCCCGTCGCCTGCTGGAAGAAAACCGCGACAAGGTGGAAGCCATGACCGCCGCGCTGCTGGAATTCGAAACCATCGATTCCGATCAAATCAGCGACATCATGGAAGGCCGCGCGGTGCGTGCGCCCAAGCCCACATCCAGCAGCACTCGGCCGCCTGCCGATAGCGCTCCAGGGGCTGCTACCGGCAGCGCCACTGCGCCGGCTTAATCGGGCGCACTCAGGTTCGGCTTGCATTCTCCCTCCCCTGACAAGGGGAAGGCCGGGGAGGGGTTGGGATTTGGCTGGCGAAAGGCAACCCCCCTCAATC
>JBEAUN010000159.1:0-8159 GCA_041161415.1 Pseudomonadota bacterium
CAGATACACATGCCGCAAGCCGGCCGGGGTGCGCAGGATGATGAGCGCACGCGGCGGAGGCGGCGATGAGAGCGCCTTCAAAAGCAACGGGCCGCATTGCGCGAGTGAATGCATGCCGGCGAGCGCCACTCCGGCGTCTGCGAGCGCCTTCAGCCAGGGCTCGAGCAGCGTGGCGCGGTGAATGCCGAAAATGAGAATTTCTTCATCACGCCGCGGCTCGCCTTGCAGCCGGCCGAGTGACTCCGCGGTGCGATAAGGTGAGCCCGCCAGCGCCTGCGTGGCGCGGCGGTCGATGAGCGCCTCGCGATCGGCGCCAGAAAGGGCCGGGATGCGATCTTGCAGAAAGGCTTCCTCGGACACATCCACCACCAAACGAAACAGCGCGCGGCGGTGGGTGCGAAGGTATTCCGTGAAACGCGCAAGCCCCGCTTCATCGGCCGCGAAAACACCCTCTTGCGCCAATGCGCCGCGTGGCGCGGCAGCCAGCGCCTGGAGTTGTTGGGCGTCGAGGTACAGGATGCGGGTGCGGGCCATCAGGGTTTGATACGTGTTAAGAGGTCATACACCGGGCCCAGCACCGCGCTCATCACCCACATCAAAATCAGCCCCAGCAGCAAGGTGAGCACCGGCTCGATCGCGGCTTGCACTTTGGCCACCGACTCATTCACATCGCGCTCGAAAAAATAATTCACGTTATTGAGCGCCACATCCAGCGCGCCGGTGGATTCGCCCACTTTGATCATGCGGATGATGAGCGGCGGAAAAAGCCCGGTGTCAGCCATCGCGAGCGAGAGCTGGTGGCCCTCGCGAATCGATTGCGCGGTGCGTGCGATTGCCTCGCGCATGACGGCATTGCCGATGGCGGCTTCGATCGCCACCAAGCAATCGATGATCGGAATCGAGGCGGCATACATCAATGAAAACAGCGTGGCAAAACGGGAGAGCAGGATTTTCTTAAGCACCGGGCCGACGAAAGGCAGCTTTAACAAAAACGCGTCCCACCCCCGGGCCACACGCGGGCTGCGCGCAATCTGCACCCGCAGCACGATGATCGCCACAATGAGCCCGATCAAGAAGGCCAGGCCATATTCGATCGTCCAATTCGAAGCGGCAATCAGCACTTGTGTGTGGAGCGGCAAGCTCTGCCCCAGGCTTTTGAATAGCGAGGAGAGCTGTGGCACAAGGTAGGCCAAGCACAACGCCAGCGCACCGACGATCACTGCCAGCATGATCGCCGGGAAAATCATCATCCGCCGGGCGTAGCTTGCGAGCTCGTCTTCACGCCGCTGCGCTTGGCCGAGATCCGCGCAGATGCGTGGCAGTTGGCCGGTGATCTCACCCACGCGGATGAGATTGCGGAAGGATTCGCTAAAGGCCTGCGGCTGCGCGGCCATTGCTTCGGACAGCGTGCAGCCGGCGCCGATGGATTCCACCAGCGCGGCCACTGCCAGCCGCAGCGGGCCGCGCTCCAGGCTGTCGCGCAGATCGATCAGCGCCTCATGCAAGGGCACGCCGGCGCGGGTGAGCTGCTCCAGGTGAAAGCACAGCACGATAAGATCGCGCCGCGATAGCGCCGCACGCCGCCGTGTGAACCCCGCGCGGCCCGCCTTGGCGCGGATGAGCGCCAGCCCCAAGGCCGCGAGCCGTTGCTCAAGATCAGGCAGATTGACGGCATCCAGCTGGCCTTTCACCAGCCGGCCGCTGCCATCGATCGCTTTGTAGGCATAGGGAGTCATGGCAGGCGGGTCGGCCGACGAAGTGGCAAATTACCCAAGCTCAGGCGAGCGCGTCCGCTCGAATGCGGGCGCACTGCTCATGCGGGCGGTCAGATCGACCACGCGGGCGACTTCTTCGAGCGAGGTGGTGCCATCGAGCGCGCGGCGCACGCCGTCATCGGCCAGGGTGCGGAAGCCTTTTTTCACCGCCAAATCGCGGATGGTGCGAAAGCTCGCGCGGCTGCACACCAGGTCATCCAGATCCAGATCCATGCGCAGAATTTCCATCAGCGTCACCCGGCCGCGATAGCCTTGATGCTCGCAGGCGGGACAGCCGGCTTTGCGATAGAGCGTGGGCTCAGTTTGCAGCGGCACACCCAACAGGCGCTTCTCCCGCGGGCTGGGCGAGTAAGGCACGCGGCAGGCGGGGCAGAGCACGCGCACCAAGCGCTGGGCGATGATGCCGATGATATTGCCGGCCATGATGTCTGCCGCCACGCCCATATCAAGCAGCCGCGGAATCGCGCCGATGGCCGAATTGGTGTGCAATGTGGAGAACACCTGATGCCCGGTCATCGCCGCTTGAAAAGCCATCTCGGCGGTTTCGACATCGCGCATTTCGCCCACCAGAATCATGTCCGGGTCTTGCCGCAGCATGGAGCGCACGCCATTGGCGAAATCGAGCTTGGACGATTCCATCACCATGGTCTGACGCACCATCGACATCGGGTATTCCACCGGGTCTTCCAGCGTCATGATATTCACGCCTTCCTCGTTGATGTGATTGAGGATGGAATAAAGCGTGGTGGTCTTGCCGCTGCCGGTGGGGCCGGTGACGACAATCATGCCCTCGGGGCGCTCGAGCATGATTTCCAGGGTGTCGAGTTGTGCTTCAGTCAGCCCCAAGCGATCCAGCGGCACGATGCCGCGGTGCCGATCGAGAATCCGCAGCACGATGTTTTCGCCATGCAAGGTGGGCTGGCTGGCGACACGGAAATCCACCACGCGGCCGGCCAGTGTGAGCGAGATGCGGCCATCTTGCGGGGCGCGGCTTTCCGCGATGTTCATGCCGGCCATGACCTTGAGGCGCACCGCCATCGCCGGCCAGAAAGACTGATGCAGCACGCGAATCTGCCGCAGGATGCCGTCGATGCGATAGCGAATGCGCAAAAACCCTTGCTCGGGCTCGAAGTGGATATCGGAAGCGCTTCGCTTGGTGGCGTCAGCCAGCAAGGCATCGATGAGCCGCACCACCGGCTGGCGGTATTGCGCGCCGGATTGCAGCAGCGCGGCGGTGTCGATCTCGCCGGTTTCGATTTCATTCAGAATGCCATCGATGGAAAGCTCATAGCCATAGTGCTGATCGATGGCGCGCAGGATGTCAGACTGCCCGGCGATCACCGGCGCGAGCGCGACATAATCCGGCAGCGCTTGACGCAGGCTGTCGAGCGCGACCACATCGTGCGTATCGGCCACGGCCACTTGCATGAGGCGCTCGGTGGCGTCGTAATTGATGGGCAAAATCGCGTGGCGGCTTGCCAGATCGCGCGGCACCAGCGCCAGGGCGTCGGGGTCAGGCACGGCGGCGTCCAGCGTGATGCTGGGCAGCCCGAGATTGGCGGAGAGCGCTTCATTTAAATCCGGCTCGGATAAAAACCCCAGCGACACCAAAATGCGGCCCAGCGGGCGGTGATGCTGGCGCTGTTCGCGCAGCGCGATATCGAGCTGGTCTTCATCGATGAAGCCCATCTGGATGAGGGTTTGGCCCAGCAGGCGGGGCGTAAGGGCTGTGGCTTTGAGCGCGCTGGGGGCGGCGGGCGTGTCCGTGATACTCATTTGGCCTCTTTGTGTGAAAGGTGCGGCAATGATGGGGACAAAGCAACCAGGCGCGCATTGACGAGCGCGCCATCGAATGTGAGCCGCGTGCCCTCCCGTCGGCTGGCTTGATGCAATGCGCCGCGGTAGTGCTCGATCGCCAATTCCGGCTGATTGAGGTGGTCGAGGCTCACTGCGAGATTGTATTGATAATCGGCGTTGTCGGGTTCAGCGGACCACGCTTTGAAGAAGGCTTCCTGCGCCTCGCCCCAACGCTTGTCGCGGGCGTAGAGCGTGCCGAGCGCAAAGTGCGCGCTGGCGGGTGGGTTGGGGTTTGCCAGCAGGGTCTTATAAGCGGACAGGCTCGCCAGGACATCGCCATTGCCTTTGAGCATGAGGCTCATGGCCTGCGCGCCGGGGTGCTGCGGGTGGGCGTCGAGCGCGCGCTGCACGAGGTTTTGTGCGCGCTGGGGCTGCTGGGCTTGGGCTGCGATGTGGGCCAAGCCCAACAGCGCATCGATATTGCGCGGGTCGGCGGCAAGGGTTCGCTCGTAGGCTTCTGTGGCCTCGACAAGTCGCCCGGCCACGAGCGCCTCCCAGGCGGCGATTGGCGCGGTGTTCGGGCTTTTTTTGTGGCTGCGCTTGATGCTCACCCTGGGCTCGGGTTGCGGTTCTTCTTCGCTCGCGCTGGTTGCGGCGAGACGCTCGGATTTTCTGGATTCGCTGTGCGTTTGCGCGCTGGCTGGCAGAACTGCCAAAAAACCAACGAGCGCTACGAAGCAATATGACAACCGCATCATGGCGCGCGCGCCCCCTTCGCTTCAAAAAAATCCAGCCCAGGCAGGCGGCTTTGATACGCCCGATAGGCGCCCTCCAGCCGCGCATCTTTCACAATCACCGGGCGGATGAAAATCACCAGCTCGGTCTTGCGCGAGGACTCGTCGCGATTGGCCAAAAGCTTGGCGAAGCCGCTCTCCGGCGCCAAGCCGGGCAGGGTGTCGGTGCGTTGGGTCAGCTCGTCTTCCATCAGCCCGCCCATCACCACAATGCTGCCGTCATCCACCCGGATCATCGATTCCATTTCGCGAGTGCGAATCACCGGCACGCGGCTCACCACATTGGCACGGGCGAGCTCGGGGTTGGGGTCGGCCACTTCGCGCACCTTGCGTGAAATGCTGGGGCGCACATTGAGCACCACCTGATCGGATTCACTCACCTGCGGCGTGACATTCATCACAAAGCCCACCGGCACTGAATTCAATGTGGTGGTGAAGGTGGTGACGGTGGTCGATTGATTCGCGGTGGTGTTGGCGGTCATGGTGAAATAGACCTCGTTATCCACCACCTTCAGCACCGCGGATTGATTGTTCAGCACACTGATCTTGGGGCTGGAGAGCACCTTCACCCGGCCGAAGCCTTCGAGCAGCGTGATCGCCGCGCGCACTTGGCCAAGGCTTGAATCCGCATTGCTTTCAAAGCCTAACTTGAAGACATTCGGGATTGTGCCGGCCAGCTGCGCGGATTGTGAAATCGAAAACCCATTGCCGCCGGTTTTCATGCGCGACCAATCGATGCCTTGTTGATAGCGCGAATCCAGCTCCACCTCGACCACGGTGGCTTCAATCAACACCTGCTTTCTGGCCGCTTCCATCACCTGATCGATGAAGGCCTGGATTTTTTCGTGCTGCCTTGCGGTGGCGCGCACCGAAAGAACGCCGGCTTCGGTGTTCACAATCACCGACGCGGCCTCGCGGTAGGTGGTGCGGCGGGTGACTTTCGTACCGCGGTTTTGCAGCTCGGTGGCTTGAGGCGCGCTGGCGATGGCGGCCTCGGCGGTCTGCGCCGCGCGGGCGCGTTTTTGCGGCGTGCCGGCGGGCTGCCCGGTGCCGCTAGCGCTGATGTTGCCGGATACTTCTTCGATTTCCTCGCTCGAGCCCTCGGGCAGGATCTTGTCGGTTTCGCGCAGGATGTCGCGGATATTCTGCGCGAGCGTTTCCCAGAAGCGGTTAGCGGCGCGGTTTTCAATCCGCGTGAGCGAGTTGTTGCCGCTGTTGGCGGCAGAGGGCGTGCCCGCGCCACCGGGCACAGCGGCCACCTGCGTGGTCACCGCCATTGATGAATTCATCTCGCGGGCGATGTTGGTGTAATCCAGCTTGTAATTTCGCAACACCGGCGTGTCGGGCATGATGGACAGATGATTGCCGTCTTGCTCGATGCGAAGATCCGCTTGGCGCGCAATCCGGGCCAGCAACACAGGCAATGTTTGATCGATGGCGGAGAGCGTGACAGTGCCACTGATGCCCGGGTGGATGTCGACATTCAGCCCGGCATCGCGCGCCAGCGCAAAAAGCAGATCCTGCACCTTCACGCCCTTCACCATTACGCTGAATGTCTCCAGCGTGGGCGAAGACGCGGGCCGCGGCGGGGCGAGCGGGATCGCCACCAGTGGCGGAATCTCCGCATCACTGCGGCTGGGTGTGGCCGGCTTAGTGAGATGGGCGCGGGTGCTGGCAGGGCCGGCAAGGGGCGTGCAACCCGCGAGCAGGGCAAGGCACGCGCAACACAATACAGGCCAATGGGGCGTCATCGAATCGGGGTGAATACGGGCTAGGCAGGTATTTGCGGGGGAACTGCGGCAGCGCGCAAGGATCCAGCAAAATATGCCTTTGGAATAGGCCCCAGACGGCCCGGTCATGAAACACGTGCCTTGGTATGTCAGTGATACACGTAGGGGCGGCGGCATTGCCCGCCCAAGACGCTATTTTCTGCGCATGAAAAATTCAAGCGAGGCATCCGCCAAGGTGGCCTGCGCGATCAGTTCATTGCCTGTCTGCTTGGCAAAGGCCTCGAAATCTTTCGCAGCACCCGGGTCGGTGGCGAGGATGCGCAGCACTTCGCCGCTTTGCATTTCAGCCAGCGCTTTTTTGGTGCGTAAGATCGGGAGCGGGCAATTCAGTCCGCGGGCATCAACTTCTTTGTGTGCTTGCATGGGGGGCATCCTTCATTACTTTTTCTGCTCGGCCAGCTCGTCCTTGCGACGCTTTTTAAATTCGCGCAAGCGGGCATCGACCATCGAGAGATCATAGAAATCACCATCATTGGCCTTGCGCGCGAATTCGAGTTGTCCGATCGCTTCCAATAGCTGGCCTTTCAAGGCATAAGCCTCGGCGGTGTAGCGGTGCGCATTGGTGCGTTTGCCTTGCGCGGTGTAGGCCTGCGCCGCGAGCGTGTAGAGGGTGACATCGGCGGTGGTGGTTTTGAGATATTCCGCTGCTGCGCTCACGGCCTCCTGCGTCGCGCCTTGGGCGAGCAGTGTTTCAAGATACCCATAACGCAGCGATCGTGCGAGAGGGTAGCGTGCCAGCGCGGCTTTGTAGCGGTTACGCGCCGCCGTGGGGTTGCCCAGCGCCTGCTCGATCTCGGCATCGAGTGATTCGAGCATGGGCGATTCGGCGCCTGATTTGCGGGCCATTGCCAAGGCGTCTTTTGCCGCCTTGGGCTTGCCATCGCGCAGATACGCGCGCGCCAGGCCATAGCTTGCCGCTGCCTGCGGCCAACGCTTGTCGCGGACCAGCGTTTCAAGATCCTGCACCGCCTCCACGGGCACGCCGCGCAGGGCCCTAAGCTTGGCGCGCACCAGCAGAAAATCCGTCGAATCGAGCGTCTGCTTGTAGCGGATTTGGGTGATGCGGTTTTCAATATCAGCAATCCGCTCGCTGGTCAGCGGGTGGGTGCGAAGATACGCCGGCGCGTTGTTGTCATAAAGCCGCGTGTTTTTCTGCAGGCGTTCGAAAAAGCTCGCCATCGCCCGCACATCAAAGCCCGCTGCACTCAAGGTCTGAATGCCAATGCGATCCGCCTCGCGCTCGAAATCGCGGGTGTAATCCAGCCGACGCTGAATGCCGAATGCCTGGGTGGTGGCAATCGCCGCCTCGCTCACAGAAGAATTCGAACGCGCAGCCAAAATCGCCACCAACAACCCCGCCAGCGCCACCGCCGAAGTCTGGCCCTGCGTGGCATAGAGCCGCACGATATGCCGCTGCGTGACATGGGAGATTTCATGCGCCACCACCGAAGCAAGCTCTGATTCGCTGTCAGAAGCCAGAATCAGCCCGGTGTTCACCCCGATGTAACCGCCTGGCCAAGCAAAGGCATTGAGCGTGGGATCCTTGAGCGCGAAAAACTGAAACTCACTGCGCGCCTCGGTGCTCGCCGCCACCAGCCGATTGCCAAGTTTGTTGAGGTAATCCTCCACCTCCGGATCATCGAGATAATCCGCGCTGCCCCAACGTATATCGCGAAACAGCGATTCGCCAATCTTGCGCTCCTGCTGCGGGGAGAGCTCCGCTTGCGCCGGGTCGCCCAAGTCAGGCAAACCTTGCGCCATCGTCGCAGGCTGGGCGAGGGTGAAACACAACAAGAGGGCCAAAAAACGTCGCATCACGGCGGGAAAAGCGGGTGCTCGGAGCGCCAAGCTTATCATGCAGGGCGCGGCCCTTCGATTTCAAATCGGGCTAATCAGGGCAATCGCCAGGGCCGGAGCATCAAAACTCGTTCACGCTCAGGCACCTACCACGGGCTGTTGTAAACAGCCAGGAAATCGTGTCCACTCTCGGATTTTTTCCACGA
>JBEAUN010000179.1:0-2502 GCA_041161415.1 Pseudomonadota bacterium
TCACCCAGGTCGATCTGGCGCGGGACAAGCGCTGCGGTCTTCTGGATGTGCGCGAAATTTTAAAAGGCGTGCGCGGCATCGCCTTTACCGAATTCAAGGCTGAAGATGTGGTGCGTCACCCCTTGGTGGCGCGGATTGTCGATGCCTATGAAGCCCACGGGGGGCGGGGTGGCTATGGCCGCTAATGCCCGCGCGGCGCTTAAGATTGCGGTGCAGTTTGCCTGCAGCGATGCCGCAGCGACGCTGCCCACGCGGCAGGCGTTGCGTGGCTGGGCGCGGGCGGCGGCCGATTGCGGTGGCGAAATCACCCTGCGGCTGGTAGATGAGCCTGAAGGCAGCGCGCTTAATCGCGATTATCGCGGCAAGGACTACCCCACCAATGTGTTGTCCTTTCCCTATCAGCCCGCGCCGCCTGTGTTTGGGGACCTGGTGCTGTGCGTGCCGGTGATCCGGCGCGAGGCGGCAGAACAAGGCAAGGCCTTCGAGGCGCATTTCGCGCATCTGGTGGTGCATGGTATGCTGCACCTGCAAGGCTTTGATCATGAAACGGATTCAGAGGCTGAGACGATGGAATCAGAAGAGCGCCTCATCATGGGCCAGCTCGGTTATCCTGACCCTTATGCCCAAGATCACCTGAAAAGCGAAACCTGAGCCCCCGCCCTGGCGGCTCAGGTTTCTTGTTTCAGATTCACGCACCCATGGAAGGCTCCCCAGCTCGTCAGTTGTCCCGTTTTTCCTTGCTTGAAAAATTGTCCTCGCTGCTGATGCGCGAGCCCGAAGATCGCGAGCAGCTGCAGGCGCTGTTGCATTCGGCCTATGAGCGCAATCTCATCGATGCTGATGCGCTCTCGATCATCGAAGGCGCGCTTCAGGTGTCGGATATGCAAGTGCGCGACATCATGGTGCCGCGTGCCCAGATGGATGTGATCGAAATCAGCGAGCCGCTGGATAAAACCGTCGATCGCGTGATCGAAACCAATCACTCGCGCTTTCCGGTGATCGGTGACAACAAGGACGATGTGCTGGGTATTTTGCTCGCCAAGGATTTGCTGCGCTATTGCGCCGAGCGTGAATTTGATCTGCGCGACATGCTGCGCCCGGCGGTGTTCATCCCGGAATCCAAGCGCCTCAATGTGCTGCTGCGCGAATTCCGCGCCAGCCGCAATCACATGGCGATTGTGGTGGATGAGTACGGCGGCGTGGCGGGGCTGGTGACGATCGAAGATGTGCTCGAGCAGATCGTCGGCGACATCGAGGACGAATACGATTTCGACGAGGCCGCGGACAATATCCTCCTCGATCAAACCGGGCGTTATCGCGTCAAAGCCACCACCGAAATCGAAGATTTCAACGCCGCTTTTGGCACCGCCTTTTCCACGGAGGAATCCGACACCGTGGGCGGCTTGGTGATTCATCATCTCGGGCGCTTGCCCAAGCGTGGCGAGGTGCTGGAGCTCGATTCGCTGAAGGTGCAGGTATTGCGCGCCGATTCGCGTCGCGTGCACACTTTGCTGGTGGAAAAAATCGCGCCGCCCTCGGCAGAGGGTCTTTAAAGCGCGCAGTGCGCGGTAAGGTGTGTTGTGACAATCAAGCGTCTTTCTCTCGCCCTGGAATGGGCCCAACGTGTGCCCGCGCTGACCGCGCTGTTGCTCGGCGCGATCTCGGTGTTGGCCTATGCGCCGCTGCAGCTTTTTCCGCTGATGCCGCTCACGCTGGCGGGCTTGTTTGCGCTGTGGCGGGAGGCCAGCCCCCGGCAGGCGGCGCTGTGCGGTTTTGCCTTCGGCCTGGGGGCGTTTGGCATGGGCGTGTCCTGGATCTATGTGAGCCTGCACACCTATGGCGAAATGCCAGCCGTGTTTGCCGCGCTCTCGACCTTTTTGTTTTGTGCGTATCTCGCGCTCTACCCCGCGCTCGCCGGGTTTGTGGCGGCGCGTTTCCGCTCGGGGCATGCGCTCATTGATCTGCCGTTATTCGCCGCCGCCTGGGTGCTGGGCGAGTGGCTGCGCGGGGTGGTGCTCACGGGCTTTCCTTGGCTCGCGGTGGGCTACAGCCAATCGCCGCCCTCTCCGCTGGCGGGCTTCGCACCGATCTTCGGCGTTTATGGCGTGGGGTTTGTGACGGCGCTTCTGGCTGGGCTCATCGTGTTTCTCGCTGCACGCCACTGGAAATGGCTCGCCGCCAGCGTGGCCGGCGTGGCGGTGGTGGGCTGGGGGCTGCTGGGCATTCGCTGGACCACGCCGCTGCCGCAGGAAATCAGCATTTCGCTGATGCAAACCAATATCGAACAAAGCCTGAAATGGCGGCCGGATTTTCTGCCGCAGCTGCTGGAAGATAATCACCGCATCACCGCCATGAGCCCGGCCAACAGCGCCGTCACAAACCCCACGCCATAGACGCCGAAGATCGGCGCGAAGCCCGCCAGCGGCGAGGGCGGCGATTGGCTGTAGCCCACCGCGAGCCAGGGAAAGCCCGTGAGCACCACCCCGCGCAGCCACTCGCCCA
>JBEAUN010000192.1:0-14815 GCA_041161415.1 Pseudomonadota bacterium
CCACCCAGGCGGTGCGCCCACCGCGGTCGAAAAACACCACATGGCCCGGGGTGTGGCCCGGGCAGTGGCGCACTTCCAGAATGCTCTCACCCAGCTGCACCGTGTCGCCCTCGGCAAGCCAGCGATCGGGGGTGAACGGTGAGAGCGGGGGAAAACCAAACATGCGGCCTTGATTGGCCATGGCGTCAATCCAGAAGGCATCTTCGCGCTCGGGGCCTTCGATTGGCAACGACAAGCGCGCCGCCAGCTCTGCGGTGCCGCCGGCATGGTCGATATGGCCGTGGGTGATGAGCAGCTTTTCAAGCTTGAGATCACGCTCGGCTGCCGCCGCGATCAGCCGGTCGATTTCACCGCCCGGGTCGATGAGCGCCGCGGCGCGGGTGCGCGAGCACCACACCAGCGAACAGTTTTGTTGGAAAGGCGTGACCGGGATGATGTCAAATTCAAGCATGGCGGGAACGGTTGAAATTCTTGGGCAAAAGCCCCATTGTCTCAACTTGATCGCCACCACTCAATCTGAAAGCTCACAGAGGTTCATCATGCAAGCGAAAAAAATGGCATGGGTATCGGCCATGCTTTTGGCATGTGCAGGTTATGTCGCGCTGGATGTCGCGCGCCCGGCGGTGGCGCAGGCGCCGCTGGTGCAGGGCTTGCCGGATTTCAGCACCCTGGTCGAGGCCGTGGGGCCGGCGGTGGTGAATATCAGCGTGACCGGCAAAGCCGCGCCGCAAGCCGCAGCCTCGCCTTTTTCGCCGAATGACCCGATGTTCGAATTCTTCCGCCGCTTTGGCATGCCGATACCGATGATCCCACAGCCTGAGCAGGCGCCGGCGCCGCATGGCATCGGCTCGGGCTTCATCTTGAGTGAGGATGGCTACATTCTCACCAATGCCCATGTGGTCGCCAATGCCGGCGAGGTGGTGGTGAAGCTCACCGACAAGCGCGAATTGAAAGCGACGATCGTGGGCTTTGACCGTCGCACCGATGTGGCGCTCATCAAGGTCGAGGCGCGCGGCCTGCCGGTGGTGAAAATCGGCGACAGCAATCGCGTACGGGTGGGCGAATGGGTGGTGGCCGTGGGCTCGCCATTTGGTTTTGACAGCAGCGTGACCGCTGGCATCGTGAGTGCCAAGGCCCGCCAGTTGCCGGATGAAAATTATGTGCCCTTCATCCAGACCGATGTGGCGATCAACCCGGGCAATTCCGGCGGGCCGCTGTTCAATATGCGCGGCGAAGTCATCGGCATCAATTCGCAGATTTACAGCCGCACCGGCGGCTATATGGGGCTCTCGTTTGCCATCCCGATGGAAGTGGCGATGAGGGTCAAAAATCAACTGCAAAAAACCGGCAAGGTCTCGCGCGGCAAGCTGGGTGTGGGGGTGCAACCGATGAGCCGCGAATTGGCCGAGAGCTTTGGGCTCGATAAGCCACGCGGCGCGCTGATCGGGCTGGTGGAAAAAGGCAGCGCGGCGGAAAAAGCCGGGCTCATGGCGGGTGATGTAATTCTGAGTGTGAATGGCACACCCTTGAATGACACCGCCGATCTGCCGCGCATCATCGGCGAGCTCGGCCCCGGCGGCAAGGCGGCGCTTTCTGTGTGGCGCCAAAAGGCCGCGCGCGATGTGGTGGTGACGCTGGCCGAAGCCACTGACGGCACCACCCCCGCCGCGCCGGCCGCGCCCGCTGAAGGGCCGCTGGGCTTGGCAGTGCGCGAATTGCGGCCCGATGAAGCCAGCGCGCTAGGCGTGATGGGCGGGCTGGCGGTGGAATCGGCCAGCGGCATTGCAGCCCGCTCTGGTGTGCAGCCGGGCGATGTGATTCTGGCGGTGAATAACCAGCCGGTGAGCGATGGCAAGAGCTTTGGCGCAGCGGTGAAAGCGGCGGGCAAGCGCGTGGCGCTGCTCATCCAGCGCGGCGGCTCGCGAATTTACTTGCCGCTCAAAATGCAATGAAGAGGGCACAGAAAGCAGCATGAAACAATCGTCACACGATCAAGTGCGCTACATCGGCTTTTGGCCGCGTGCGCTGGCGCAGTTGGTGGATAATCTGTTGGCAGGTTTATTGGTGCTGCCTGGGGTGTTGTCGATGGGCTGGGCGTATTTCGACCCCAGCCGCAGCAAGAGCTTTTCCGAAGTGATGTATTTTCAGGTGCTGCCGTTTGCCTTGCTCTACCTGATGTGGCGATATTTCCAGACCTCACCGGGTAAATATCTGATCCGCGCGAAGATCGTGGATGCACAGACGTTCGGTACCCCCACCAGCATGCAGTTGTTTATTCGTTTGGTGGGCTACGTGCCCTCGGCGCTGGCCTTGGGCGCGGGGTTTCTGGTGGTGTTGTCAGACCCGCGCCGACAAGGTTGGCATGACAAGATGGCCGGCACGGTGGTGGTGAATGCAGATCTGCCGCCACCAAGCGGGGTCGGATTCAGATTGAAGACGCCCCCGCCGCCGGTCAGGCTTGATTGAGAGAAGCTTGTCGACATCGATTGGCATCGAGCGGGGGTGGTGGTAACCCACCGCGTAGGGTGCGTAACAAGTTACGCACCCTACCGCACCCCGCCGCAATGAAAATCGCCAGATAAGGACACCAAGCATCTCGCCTTCAGCGCCCGGCTTTTTCCGGCGCTTTCACCTGCACCGCTGCGCCCTCGGCGAGAAAGCCTGCGCCATCGAGTGCGATGGTTTGGCCGCTGGTAAGACCAGAAAGAATTTCCACACGGCCAGCGCGCTTGCTGCCGACTTCCACGATTTGCTGACGCGCGCGGTTGGCATCGATCACATACACCACCTTGCCGGCAGGCCGCAGCACCACGCTTTGCTCGGGCACGGTGAGGGCATCGGCTTTCTGCGCGATGAGTACCGCGGCATTGACGCTGCCGCCCGCGCGCAAGCTGCTCTCTTGCGGAAGATTCACCAGCACCCCCAGCGAGCGGGCACCTTCAGTGACCACGGGGCGAATTTCGCTGATGCTGGCTTCGATCACACTCGCCGGGTCAAGCGGTGAGGATAAACGCACCCGCTGACCAGGCTTCAAGCGGCCTTGCGCGCTTTCCGGGAAGGGCAGATGCGCGCGCAGATTGCGGTTTGAAACGAGCTGAAACAGGCCATCACCCACCTTGACGTAATCGCCGGGCGAGACGAGCTGGGTGTCGATCACGCCGTCGATGGGGGCCAGCACGCGGGCTTTGCTTTGCTGGCGGCGGCTGGCCTCGAGCCTTGCGCGGCTGGCGGCGTGCTGCTCGCGCAGTGCATTGCGCTGGGCGATCGCATCTTCTGCGGCATTGGAAGAAATGAAGCCTTTTTTGACAAGCTCGGCCTGACGCTCGACCAGCCGCTCTTGCTGGGCCAGCAAGGCGGAGAGCCGCGCCATGTCAGCCGAATCAGCCTCTGACTGGATTTTGGCATCGGTGGCATCAAGCACCGCCAAGAGATCGCCACGCTTGACCCGCACGCCGGCGGTCACCAGCACCTTTTCCACGCGGCCGGCGACTTCAGCGCCGATCTTCGGGTCTTGCAGGGATTCAAGCGTGCCGACGGTTTCTTCGAGCACCTCGAATGGCGCGGTTTGCGCGGTGGTGGTGGTGATGAGGGTGGCGGGTGGGCCGGCTGATTTTTTTTCCTCAGGCTTGGCATTACATGCCGCCAGCATCACCACTGAGAGCAGCATCGCGGCGCGCTTCATGGCAGGACGGACTCCAGCGCGAAAAGTTCTTCAACCGTTTCACGGCGGCGGATTTCATGGGCGGTGTCGCCATCGACCATCACTTCGGCGGCGCGGGGGCGGGTGTTGTAATTCGAGCTCATGGTCATCCCATATGCCCCGGCCGAGGCAATCGCCAGCAGATCATCCGGCGCAATCGACAGCGCGCGGTCGTGGCCGAGGAAATCGCCCGACTCACACACCGGGCCGACCACTTCAAACACTTGGGAGGTAGCCGCACGCGGCACCACCGGCGAGATGTCGTGATAGGCGTCATAGAGCGCCGGCCGGGCGAGGTCATTCATCGCGGCATCGACAATCGCGAAGTTCTTTTCTTCGCCGTGCTTCAAGTATTCCACGGTGGTGAGCAGCATGCCGGCATTGCCCACCAGCGAGCGGCCGGGCTCAAAGCACAGTGTCTGGCTGCGGCCTTCCAGGCGCGCGAGGATGGGGGCGAGATAGTCGGCCACGCTGGGGGCGGCTTCATCCTGATAGCGAATGCCGACCCCGCCGCCCAGATCGAGGTGTTGGAGCGCGATGCCCTCTTGGCCTAATGCATCGACGAGGCCGAGGATTTTTTCTGTTGCCTCCACCATCGGCGAGGAATCCAGGAGCTGCGAGCCGATGTGGCAAGCGATGCCGGTGATGCGCAGATGCTTCGAGCCCGCGGCGCGGCGATAGAGCGCGAGCGCTTCGTCAAAGGCCACGCCGAATTTATTGCCCTTCAAGCCGGTGGAAATATACGGGTGGGTCTTGGGGTCGACTGCGGGATTCACGCGAAACGCGATCGGCGCGACGCAGCCCAAGTCTTCCGCCACCGCCTCAAGACGAGCCAATTCCGGCGCGGATTCGATATTGAAGCAGCGAATGCCCGCCAAGAGTGCAGCGCGCATTTCATGGGCGGTTTTGCCCACCCCGGAAAACACCACCCGCTCTGCCTGCCCGCCAGCTGCCAGCACACGGGCGAGCTCGCCGCCGGAGACGATGTCAAAGCCCGCGCCCAAGCGGGCGAAGACATTGAGCACCGCGAGATTGGAATTGGCTTTCACCGCATAGCACACCAGCGCATCGCGGCCGGAGAGCGCCGCCTGCCAAGCTGCAAAGGCGGCGTGGAGCGCAGCGCGGGAATAGACATAACACGGCGTGCCAAAGCGGCGGGCGATGTCGGTGAGCGGCAGATTTTCAGCGTGAAGCACGCCATTGCGAAGGTGAAAAGCAGCAGTCATTTCGGGCTTGCGGGAGGTTGAGTTTTGTTATTATCCGGCGCACTTTGAGGGGCCTTGGGCGGCGTGGCGTCGGGCGGCAGGTAAAGCGGCCCGCGCGTGCCGCACGCTGCGGCGCCCAACACGGTGCCCACTGCGAGGCCAAGTAATAACAAGCGATTCATGGTCAGGCCAGATTGCCAAAAAAGGCCCTGATCTTAGCAGAGGTGAGGACTTTCCGATGGATGAAGGGCAATTCAATGCGCTGGCCGATGCCGCGCTCGAGTCTCTTGAAGCGGCGCTGGATGGCTGCGGCGGCGATTTCGATATCGAGGTCAAACCCGGCGGCGTGCTGGAATTGGAATTCGATGACGGCAGCAAAATCATCATCAATCGGCACAGCGCGGCCCGCGAGATTTGGGTCGCGGCCAAAAGCGGCGGCTTTCATTACCGCTTCGAAGAAGGGCAGTGGGTCAATACCCGCGACGGCGAGTCATTGCTCGCCGCCTTGTCTCGGCTGATCAGCGCCCAAGGTGGCGGGCAGGTGCGGCTTGGCTAACCGCACCCGCTGCCGCCTGATCAGGGCTTTTTCGGTGCAGCGGGGCTGCCCGCGTCGGTCGGCATCAGGCGCATCGAGGGCAAGGCGGGCTTGGGCACACTGCTGGTGACAGCGCCGCTCGTAGCCACCGGTGTAGAAGCCGGGGCAAGTGAAGGCGACGTGGCGGAGGTGCTGGGTGTCCCCGGCGGAATCGGCTGATTTTCCTTGTATACGAAATCACCCTCGGGCCGATCGTCCTTGCCGGACTTCACCAACGCCAAACCCTCAGGCGCCTCGCGGTTGGATTCCGGCACCCCGGCGAGCGCACGCTCCATGTAGCCAATCCACATCGGCAAGGCCGCCGCACCGCCCGTCTCGCCGCTGCCAAGTTTTCGTGGTTGATCAAAGCCAATCCAGGCCACGGCCACCACGCTGGATTGGTAACCGCAGAACCAGGCGTCGACATACTCATTGGTGGTGCCGGTTTTGCCCGCGAGGTCGGTGCGTTTCAAGGACATCGCGCGGGTGGCGGTGCCTCGGCGCACCACATCGCGCATGATGCTGTCCATGAGATAGGCGTTGCGCGCATCGATGGCGCGGAAGCCTTCTTCGCCAGCTTGCGGCGGATCCACTTGCGCCACCAACCGCCCGCGTTCATCGACGATTTTCGAGACAATATGCGGCTCGACGCGATAGCCTCCGTTGGCGAAAATCGCATAGGCTGACAGCATCTGCCAAGGCGT
The DNA here is from genome assembly GCA_041161415.1 of Pseudomonadota bacterium. Lineage (GTDB taxonomy): Bacteria > Pseudomonadota > Gammaproteobacteria > Burkholderiales > Rhodocyclaceae > JBEAUN01. The sequence continues at coordinate 6,184 of JBEAUN010000192.1, forward strand.
CACCGAGCCTGCGCCCAAGGCCATGGTGAGATACGGCGGGTGCTTCTCGGCTTCAAAGCCAAAGCGGCCCAGATAATCTTGGGCGTACTCGGTGCCGATGGTTTTCAAAAGCCGTATCGACACCATGTTCTTGGATTTGGTCAGCGCCGTACGCAAGCTGATCGGCCCATCGTATTTGCCATCATAATTTTTCGGCTCCCAGGCCTGGCTGCCGGTTTCACCCGATGAGAACACCAAGGGCGAATCGTCAACGATGCTGGCAGGGCTATAGCCCTTTTCCAGTGCGGCGGAATAGATGAACGGCTTGAAGCTCGAGCCGGGCTGACGCCAGGCTTGGGTGACGTGATTGAATTTATTCCGATTGAAATCAAAGCCGCCCACCAACGCCCGAATCGCGCCGTCTTTGGGGTCTGCGGCCACGAGTGCGGCCTCGACTTCAGGCATCTGCGTGATCTCCCAGCCTTTCTCGCCCTGGGTGACATAGATCACCGCGCCGCGGCGCAGACGCTTATTGGGCGGGGCGTTGTCGTCCAGCATCTTGGTGGCGAATTTAAGGCCCTCGCCCTTGATGCTCACCACCTCGCCACCGCGCTTAAAAGCACGCACTTCAGTGGGCTTGGCCGAGAGCACGATAGCGGCGAGTAATTCTTCCGAATCGGTGTAATCGGCGATCAGCTCATCGAGATCTTCGTCGTCGTCGCTCGTGACCTCGGCCATATTCACAAAGCCCGCCGCACCGCGATAGCCATGACGCCGGTCGTAATCCATCACGCCCTTGCGCAGCGAACGCCAGGCGGCTTGCTGCTCTTCCAGCCGCAAGGTGGTGATCACGCTCGCACCGCTGGTGTAGGTGCTCTCGCCCAGCCGATCAAAGGCGATCTGCCGCGCCATTTCAGCAGCGAATTCCGCCTTGGCGACGAAGTCATTCGGGCTGTTTTTGATATTGAGATGCTCACGCTGGGCGATCACTAATTGCGCGTCGGTGATGTAGCCCAATTCATGCATTCTTCTCAGCACATAAAGCTGGCGCAGCTTGGCGCGTTTGGGGTTGGCCACCGGGTTGTAGGCAGACGGCGCCTTGGGCAGCCCCGCCAGCATGGCTGTCTCGGCGATGGACAACTCGCGCAATTCCTTGCCGAAATAAATCTGCGCGGCCGAGGCGAAGCCATACGCGCGCTGGCCCAGGTAGATCTGGTTGATATAGAGCTGGAGGATTTCATCCTTGGTGAGGTTGTTTTCGATCTTGAAGGCGAGCATCACTTCATAGACTTTCCGCAGCAAGGTTTTTTCCGAGGACAAAAAGAAATTGCGCGCCACCTGCATGGTGATGGTGGAGGCGCCCTGCCGCTTGCCGCCGGAGGTGACATTGGCCACGGCGGCGCGGGCGATGCCCATCACATCCACACCCGAGTGCTGATAAAAACGCTCGTCCTCGGCGGCGAGGATGGCCTGCTTCATGGCATTGGGCACATCCTTGACGCGCATGAACTGGCGGCGCTCTTCGCCGAATTCACCAATCAAATGGCCATCGGCGGTGAACACCCGCAGCGGCATCTTGGGCCGGTAATCGGTGAGCGATTCAAGCGAAGGCAGATTGGGGTAGGCAAAGCTGATGGCAATGCCAGCCAGGGCCAAACCAAACAGCGGCAGGCCGAGGAGGAGGAGCAACAAATACGACAACCAGCGCAGAGGAGAAGGCAAGATCTTGACTCGAGGTGAGGGGCCCGGCCCGGATTATCGCCGATTCCGGCGGGGTGTGTCGAAACGCTTCATGGCGCGCGAATCCTGCCTCTGGGCTGCGAAAGCTGTTGCATGGGCCCACTCAATCGGCCACGGCGCCTGCGTGTTGATCCACAAAATGCTTCAACACCATCTTTAAGGTCGCCACATGCGCGCGGTCGCCGTGATCGCGCGCGGCCTGCATGTCATCGAGAATCATCCGCTTGATACGCGCGCGGCCATCGGCTGACGCCACCAGATAATTACCCATTTCCACCGCCGCCATCTGCGGGATATGCTCATGCTCGGCAATCGCCAGCGCTTCATCTTCGGTGAGCTCGGATAACCCGATGCACTCTTCAAGGGTGAGCATTTTCAGTATCCTTGTCTTTGGCCACCCCTCATCAAATCACGCGATTTTTAATTCTGCATTGAGCGACATCATGCGCATCGGCATCGACTTGGGCGGCACCAAAATCGAAATCATCGCGCTGGATGAACACGGCACCACCCTGGCCCGCGCGCGCGTGCCCACGCCGCAGCGGGATTACCGCGCCACGCTGGATGCGATTGTTGGCCTGGTGGGCCAGATCGAGGCGCAAACCGCACGCGCCGGCAGCGTCGGCGTGGGCATGCCTGGGGCGGTGTCGCACCTGACTGGGCGCGTCAAAAATGCCAATTCCACCTGCCTGATCGGTGAGGATTTGCAAGGTGACTTAAGCGCGCGGCTCGCGCGTGAAGTGCGCGTGGCGAATGATGCGAATTGCTTTGCTTTATCCGAAGCCACCGATGGCGCGGGTGCGGGCGCTGCGGTGGTGTTCGGGGTGATTCTGGGCACCGGCGTGGGCGGGGGTGTGGTGGTGAATGGTGCGCTTATCGAAGGCCCCAATCGCATCGCGGGTGAGTGGGGACACAATCCGCTGGCGGGCGAGGTGGGCCCTTTGCCGGTGTGTTACTGCGGACGCACAGGCTGTGTGGAAACCTTTCTCTCCGGGCCGGGCATGGCGGCTGATCATGTGCGCGCAGGGCATCGGCCGCTCAGCGCAGAAGAGATCGCACAAGGCGCAGCGGCCGGCGAGCCCGCCTGCCAGGCCACCTTGGCGCGTTATCACGCAAGGCTCGCCCGCGCGCTCTCGGGGGTGATCAATATCCTCGACCCGGATGTGATCGTGCTGGGCGGCGGGCTATCGCGGATTGCTTCGGTCTACACCGAGGTGCCCAAGCTCTTGGGTGGGCATGTGTTCTCAGATTCGATCGCCACGCGCATCGCGCCGGCACAGCATGGCGATGCCAGCGGCGTGCGCGGGGCGGCGTGGTTGTGGTCGTGAGTCGGCTACGCGAGGCAACGCGGCCCGATCTATAGCCCCCCCACGCGTTGTCGGCTACGAGTGACAACGCGTGGGTCACTGCGTTACCCACCCTACGTATCATTGCAAAAACCCGGTAACATCGGGGTATACCCGCATCATAAAAAATAACATCATGCCCCTGACTCTTAGCCAGCGCATCTTGCGTGTGATCCTCCCCTTTTGCGCCGGGTATTTTTTCTCTTACCTGATGCGCACCATCAATGCCGTGATCTCGCCCGAGCTCACGCGCGAGCTGTCGCTGTCCGCGGCTGATCTGGGTTTGCTCACCAGCACGTATTTTTTCAGCTTCGCGCTGGCGCAGATTCCGGTGGGTATCGCGCTGGATCGTTTCGGGGCGCGGCGTGTGGCGAGCGCACTGCTGCTGGTGGCGAGCGCAGGCGCGCTGCTGTTTGCCGCCGGGCATTCGCTCACCACGCTGGCAATTGCCCGCGCGCTCATCGGGCTGGGGGTGGCGGCGTGTCTGATGGCCGGGCTCAAGGGCTTCATGGATTGGTTCGATCTGAAATTTCAGCCTTCGCTCACCGGCATCATCATGGCCTGCGGGGCGATGGGGGCGCTCACCACCAGCATTCCGGTGACGCTGGCGTTGCCGATCCTGGGTTGGCGCGGAGTGTTCGTTGTCTCGGGCGCTCTGGCCTTGGCGGTGGCCTTGATCACCTGGTGGGTGGTGCCTGATCGGCACACTGGCGGGAAGCCCCTCACCTGGGCCGATGCCTGGGCCGGCGTGGGCCAAGTGTTTCGCGCCAAAAGCTTCTGGCGCTTTGCGCCGCAGTCCGCGATGTTCACCGGCTGCTTCATGGCGCTGCAAGGCTTGTGGGTGGTGCCGTGGCTGATGAATGTCAATCTGGTGAGCCGCGATGTGGCCGCCCAACACCTTTTTGCCATGAGCCTTGGCATGCTGGCCGGGCAGCTCGGCATTGCCGCGCTATTGGCCCGCTGGCATGACAAAATTTCGCCCTACCAAGTGATGCAAACCGGGCTGGCTTTAATGATGCTCTGCGAAGCCTTGAGCGTGCTGGGCATCGGCTCCAGCATGCTGCTGTGGGCGGTGTGGAGCTTTTCTGCTGCGGCGGGCTCGCAGATGTATGGCGTAGTGGCGAATCAGTTTCCGCGTGAGCTCGCTGGGCGGGCCACCACGGCGATCAATCTGATGGCCTTTATCGGCGCCTTTTGCTTGCAGTGGGGCTTGGGTATTGCGGTGGACAGCTTGCGCGCAAGCGGCATGGCGGCGGCACCCGCGTTTCAAGCGAGCTTTACCGCCATGCTGATATTGCAGCTGGCCGCTTATCTTTGGATGCTGCGCACGGTGAAGTGACTGCGGGTTAGAGCAGTGGCGACTTCTCGTCCGTCTTGCTGTGTTTGTTGGCTGCTGCCTGGAGTTGAGTTGGGATCTGCACAGGCTCGGGCGCGCTCCAGTCGATATCGTCGAGCAAGGGCGCTTTTTCCTTGGCAGACAATGCCGTCTTGATGCGTTTGAGGGCGCTGGAGAGGCGACCAAGTTTGGGCGAGGGCGACTCCTCTGAGGCCGTGCTCGCTACTTGGGATAGACCTGAGGCCGAGACCACCGACAAATCTGCCGAAGTCGAACGCGTCCGGCCACGCAAGCGATTTTTGAGCCGCGCTGCAAAGCTGCTGGGCTCGAGTTCGATCAAATGGCCCGGATCTTCGGAAGACACCGACGAGGCGGGTTTGGCGTCCTGCCGCGTGCTGGACAAGCGGGCAAATTCAGTGGATTCACTGGAGGGGCGGCGAGCAAAAGAAGGAACAATACGCATGATAACCTCGAAGAAAAAATCCGCCGCTTGGTAACCCGACATAGGGGTGAGTTCCCTATCGTCGGGTTAGCTTTTGGCCCGGAGATTTTCCGCGCGCCCCCAGCGATCAGACAAGGCCCTGGCTTGCCAGATAATCCTCGTAATTCCCCAGATAATCGATCACCTTCCCGTCCTTGATTTCCAGAATCCGCGTGGCCAGCGAGCTCACGAATTCGCGGTCATGCGAGACAAAAATCAGCGTGCCGGTGTATTGGGTGAGCGCGGTGTTGAGCGACTCGATGGATTCCATGTCGAGGTGATTGGTGGGCTCGTCCATCAGCAGCACATTGGGCTTTTGCAGCATCAGCTTGCCAAACAACATGCGCCCTTGCTCGCCGCCGGAAATCACCTTGACGGATTTTTTCACGTCATCGCCGGAAAACAGCAGCCGACCCAGCGTGCCGCGCACCATCTGCTCGGGCGGCTCGGCGGTGTCATCGGCGCGCACCCATTGCACGATCCAGTCAGCGAGCGATTCGCCGCTGGCAAAATCCGCGGCGTGGTCTTGCGCGAAATAGCCCGGGCGCGCTTTTTCGGCGAGCTTCACGCTGCCCCCGGTGGGCGTGAGATCGCCCGCCAGGCAACGCAGCAAGGTGGTCTTGCCCACGCCGTTTTCGCCGATGATGGCGATGCGCTCGCCCGCCTGCACCGCAAGATTGAGATTCTTGAAAAGCGGCGCGCCATCCCAGGCATGCGAGAGCCCCTCGACTTCAAACGCTAAGCGGTGCAGCTTTTCTTTTTCCGGCACTTCAAAGCGGATGTAGGGGTATTGGCGCGAGGAGGGCTTCACATCCTCGACCTTGAGTTTGTCGATCTGCTTCATCCGGCTGGTGGCTTGGCGGGCCTTGGATTTATTGGCGCGGAAGCGGCGCACGAATTCTTCCAGCTCGGCGATGCGGTCTTTCGATTTGGCATTGGCCGCCATCTGGCGCTGACGCGCTACCGTGGAGGCTTCCATGTAATCGTCATAGTTGCCCGGATAGACGGTGATGGTGCCGTAATCCAGATCGGCCATGTGGGTGCACACCTGATTCAGAAAATGTCGGTCGTGGGAGATGATGATCATCGTCGATTCACGCTGATTGATCACATCCTCCAGCCAACGGATGGTGTTGATGTCGAGGTTATTGGTGGGCTCGTCCAGCAGCAGAATATCGGGATTGGCAAACAGCGCCTGCGCCAGCAACACGCGCAGCTTCCAGCCCGGCGCCACCTCACGCATGGGGCCTTGTTGTTTATCCATCGGAATGCCCACGCCCATCAGCAATTCACTGGCGCGGGCTTCGGCGGTGTAGCCGTCGTATTCAGCGAATTTCGCTTCCAGATCGGCGGCGCGCATGTAGTCGTCTTCGCTCGCCTCGGGGTTGGCGTAGATGGCGTCTTTTTCCGTCATCGCCGCCCACATTTCGGCGTGCCCCATCATCACCACATCGAGCACGCGCACCTCTTCATAACCAAATTGGTCCTGCTTCAAAAACGCCATGCGCTCATGGGCATCAAGCGAGACATTGCCGCCGGAGGGCTCGAGCACCCCGGCGAGAATTTTCATGAATGTGGATTTGCCCGCGCCATTGGCGCCGATCAGGCCATAGCGATTGCCGCCACCGAACTTGACCGAGATGTTTTCAAAGAGGGGCTTGGCCCCGAACTGCATGGTAATATTTGCGGTGGAAAGCACGGCGGTACCTGACTGGTCTGATCACTAGGAGGTGCGCTGCGGCGGCAGGGTTGCAACATCAAGAGTGCAACATCACCCGCAGCAGCCACAAAAACGTTTGATTTTAACCGAAAGCCTCATCGATAGCCCCACCCTTTCAGCCCCCAAGCCGGATGTGATGAGGCTGGGGCAGGTGTTCACCCCGCCTGCGATTGTCGAGCGCATGATCGCGCTGCGGCAGCGATTCGGCTCGGTGCTCGACCCGGCCTGCGGCGATGGTGCGTTTTCTTCGCGCATTCCCGGCTGCGTGGCGCTTGAGATCGATGCGCGCTTTGCGCCCGATGAGGCGCTGGTGATGGATTTTTTCGATTACCCCGAGCGCGAGAAATTCGACACCATCATCGGCAACCCGCCCTATGTGCGCTTTCAGGACATCGCCGATGACACCCGCGCGCGGCTGGATCTCGCCCGCTTTGATGCCCGCTCGAATCTTTATTTGTTCTTCATCGAAAAAGCCCTGCGGCACTTGAAGCCCGGCGGTGAGCTCATCTTCATCACGCCGCGTGATTTTCTCAAAGCCACCTCGGCCGCGGGCTTGAATAAGCTGCTGTTCGAACAAGGCACGCTGACCGATCTCATCGATCTGGGCGACAGCAGCGTGTTCTCGGGCGTGACGCCGAACTGCATCATCTGGCGCTTTGAAAAAGGCAACACCTCGCACCTCACCCGCGATGGCCGCATTGCCCGCTTGGCAGGCGGCCAGCTGATCTTTACCCGCAATGAATACACCGTGCCGGCCGCCGAGGTTTTTTATGTCAAGGTGGGCGCGGTGTCGGGCGCGGATGATGTGTTCGCCAATGAGCATTTGGGCAATCTCGATTTTGTCTGCTCCACCACCCGCAAGACCGGCCAGACGCGGCGCATGATTTTCAATCAATGGCTGCCTGAGCTCGACGCCCACAAGCTGCGGCTCATCCAGCGCGGCATCCGGCGCTTTGATGACAGCAACTGGTGGCAATGGGGCCGGCAGCACCACCTCTCCGAGCGGCCGCGGGTGTATGTGAATAGCAAGACCCGCCACACCGAGCCCTTTTTCGTGCATGACTCGATTCACTACGACGGCTCGGTGCTGGCCTTGTTCCCGCGCAATGCAGCTGCCGATGTGACAGCGCTCGCTCACGCGCTCAATGCCGTCGATTGGGCGGAGTTGGGCTTCGTGTGCGATGGCCGCTATCTCTTTTCACAGCGCAGCCTGGAAGAAACCCTGCTGCCTGCGCATTTTTCCCGTTTTCTGCCGAGCGCATCATGAGTGAACGCGCGGCTGTGGTGTTGTTGTCTGGCGGGCTGGATTCGGCCACGGTTTTGGCGATTGCCCGCGCCCAAGGTTTTGTCTGCCATGCGCTGTCGGTGGATTATGGCCAGCGACATCTGGCAGAGCTTGCCGCTGCCGATCGTGTGGCCCGTGCGCTGGGCGCGGCCTCTCATCGCGTGTTGCATCTGGATTTATCGCAGCTGGGCGGGTCGGCACTCACCGACACCTCGATCGCGGTGCCCACCAGCGGCGTGGGAAGCGGCATCCCGGTGACCTATGTGCCCGCCCGCAACACCATCATGCTCTCGCTCGCGCTGGCCTGGTGCGAGGTGCTGGGCGCGGCGGATATTTTCGTCGGCGTGAATGCCGTGGATTATTCCGGGTACCCAGATTGCCGGCCGCAATTCATCGAGGCCTTCGCCTCACTGGCCAATCTCGCCACCAAAGCCGGCGTAGAAGGCCAGACCTTGCGTGTTCACGCCCCGCTCATCGACATGACCAAGGCCGAGATCATCCGCACCGGGTCAGCCCTGGCGGTGGATTACGCGCTCACGGTGTCGTGCTATCAGGCTGATGCGATGGGCCGGGCATGCGGGGTGTGCGATTCATGTCGGCTGCGGCGCGCAGGGTTTGAGGCGGCTGGGGTGGCAGACCCGACGATGTACCGCGATGATGTTGTGCTGGATTGACCCTGCCCACTTTGCCTGCACCCTGACAAAGGGGGGCCGAGGGGGGTTGCCTTGCGCCTGCGAACACCAAC
>JBEAUN010000214.1:0-7767 GCA_041161415.1 Pseudomonadota bacterium
GTGGGGTACACATCGTTCGTGCTCTGCGACATGTTGACGTGATTGATGGGGTGCAGGAAGTCGTAATCGCCCTTTTCCCGGCCGAGGATTTCCAGGGCGCGGTTGGCGATGACTTCATTGGCATTCATGTTGGTGCTGGTGCCGGCGCCCCCTTGAATCACATCCACCACGAATTGATGATGGAGCGCGCCATTGGCGATCTCGGCGCAGGCGGCCATGATCGCATCGGCCTTTTCGGCTTCCAGCTCGCCTAATTCGAAATTGGATTGGGCCGCGGCTTGTTTCACCAGGGCGAGTGCGCGGATGAGGTCGGGGAAATTGCCGATCGCGGTGCCGGTGATGGGGTAGTTTTCCAGGGCGCGCAGGGTGTGGATGCCCCAGTACGCGCGAATCGGCACTTCGCGATTGCCCAGAAGATCGTGTTCGATGCGGGAATGTGTGGTCATCATTGTCTCCGTTTTCAAATGCTGTGTTGATGCGGGGCGGTCAGGCCTCCCGCGCTTGTTCCTCGAGCTGCAGGGCCCACATTTGCGCGTAGGCGCCTTGTTGTGCCAAGAGTGCGGCATGGGTGCCGCGCTCGATGATGCGGCCATGATCCAGCACCAATATTTCATCTGCATGCATGATCGTGGACAGCCGGTGTGCAATGATGAGCGTAGTGCGTCCGCGGGCGGCTTGCAGCAGCTGGGCCTGAATCGCCTTCTCGGTGCGTGAATCCAGCGCCGAGGTGGCCTCATCGAAAATCATGATCGGCGGGTTTTTAAGCAGGGTGCGGGCGATGGCCACGCGTTGCTTTTCACCCCCCGAGAGCTTCAAGCCCCGCTCGCCCACCCGAGTGGCATAGCCCTCGGGCAGCGCACTGGCAAAATCATGCAGCTGGGCGGCGCGAGAAGCGGCTTCCACTTCTGTGCGGTCGGCATCTTGCCGGCCGTATTGGATGTTGTAATGCAGCGTGTCATTGAACAGCACGGTGTCCTGCGGCACGATGCCGATGCGGCTTCTTAAGCTCGCTTGGGCGAGGCTGCGGATATCTCGCCCGTTGATCTTGAGCGCCCCTTGGGTGACATCATAAAAGCGGAACATCAGCCGCCCCAGCGTGCTTTTGCCCCCGCCAGAGGGGCCCACCACGGCCACGGTGTGCCCGGCGGGGATGGTGAAATCCACATCGAAAAGAATCTGCCGCTTGGGGTCGTAAGCAAAGCCCACATGCTCGAAGCGCACCTCGCAAGGGCCCTCGTCAAGCGCAGCGGCATCGGGGGCGTCGGCCACTTCGCGGTGGGCGGAGAGCAAGCCAAACATGCGCTCGATATCGGTAATCGACTGGCGAATCTCGCGGTAGAGCACGCCTAAAAAATTGAGCGGGATATAGAGCTGCATCAGAAAGGCATTGACCAGCACCACATCGCCGACAGTCATCTGCCCCGAGGTCACCTGTTTGGCCGCCGCCCACATCATGAGCGTGACGCCCAGCGCGATGATGAGCGCTTGGCCCAGATTGAGATACGCCAGCGATACCTGGCTTTTTACCTGCGCGGCTTCCCAGCGCTTGAGCTCTTCGTCGTAGCGTCGGGCTTCGAGGCTTTCGTTGTTGAAATATTTGACGGTTTCGTAATTGATCAGGCTGTCGATGGCGCGGGTGTTGGCGGCGGAATCCAGCTCATTGGCCTGCCGACGAATATGGGTGCGCCAATTGGTGACGATCACCGTGAAGGTGATGTAAAGACCCAGCGTGGCGGCGGTGATGAGGGCGAAAATCGCATCGTACTTGTGCGCCAGGATGCCCAGCACCAGGGCGATTTCCACCAGTGTGGGCAAAATGGAATACAGCGTGTAGCTGATCAGGCTGCCGATCGAGCGGGTGCCGCGCTCGATATCCCGGGAGAGCCCGCCGGTCTGCCGCTCAAGGTGAAAGCGCAGCGACAAGGCGTGCAGGTGCGAGAACACCTTGAGCGCGATATGTCTCACCGCCCGCTGCGTGACGCGGGTGAAAATCACCTCGCGCAATTCAGTGAAAAGCGAATTTGAAAACCGCAGCACGCCATACGCCGCCAGCAAGGCCACCGGCACCACCAGCACGCTTTGCGAAGGCGAGAGCGTGAGCGCGTCGATCAAATCCTTAAAGACCAAAGGCACGCCGACATTGGCGATCTTGGCGGCGATGAGGCAGGAGAGCGCCAGCAGCACCCGGCCGCGGTAGGCCCACAAATAGGGCAGCAAGGTTTTGAGGGTGCGAATGCTGTCGGAATTTGGCGCACCAGCAGGATGAGGCGGCGGGCCAGAGCGCGATCGGGCATGGGGAGACATGGCGGCATTGTAATGAATCCGCGTCATGGCGGCGCGCATTCTTGTCGAGAAGATATACTTCGCGTCCCATTTTTTCACCTTGGGGAATGTGCCCAAGGTCAGTGTCTTTTTGCTAGAGGCGTTCACGATCATGCGAATCAATTTTGCTTCCCGCCCCGACTCTTGCAATTGCAATGAACAATCCACGATTGAGGCGAAGTCGCGCTTGCCGGAACAGCAGCCCCAGGGGCTTGAAAAGATCGCCCGGGAATGCGCCCGCGGTGCCTTTGTGCTGGGCAGTGCGCTGGGCTCGGCCAATGCGCTCTACGCCCGGGCAGTGCGCTACACCTTGGCGGGGAGCGTGCCGCCTGCGTTAAAGCCCGCGGTGGCCATGCTGCCGGCGCTGGGTGTGGGGGCGACCTCGGTCTCCGATGCTGTTTCGGCCAAGGCACTGGGCGCCCCTACCGACCCGGAAGGCGTGAGCAACAAGGCGCTCGCCTGGGTGGCGCCGGTGGTGATGGGCCTCTCCTTTGCGAGCTATCGCTATGCCCCGATCAAAAAGCCCGCGCCGGGCAGCGTGAAAGACATGGCGGCGCAGGTGGTGGTGGCCTCGATTGCCGGTGCGCTGACCTACACCACGCGCGAATGGATGGCGCAGCGCTCAGCCAACGCAGCGCGCAAAGGCGTGAGGCAGCCCCTGAAAAAAGCCGGGGTGAGCGAGCCCAAGCCAGATGTGCTCGATCGCCTGGCGGCCCGCACCGCGACCCAGGTGCTGGCGGTGGGCATGCGGCTACAAATTCTCTCCAATCCGGCGCTGGGGCCGCGCCTTTATCTGCCGGCGCTGGTGGCCTCCTGCGCGCCGTATGGCTGGCGCGATGAGTTGTCTCAGAAAATCGCGCAGACACGGTCGAAAGTGTGATGCACTGCATCTGATGAGGGTGTCCAAAACCCCTCGGGTAAATCGCATCGGGAGCGATTTTGAACACCATTAAATTACAGCCGGAACCCCACCCCCCCCTCTTTGACTCAGCAGCTTGAGATTAAGGCGGGGTCTTGGGGGCGAGCTGCTTTTTGATGGGCCCCACCACCCTGTGGCTGTTGTGTTTATCCATTTCGGGGAAGGGGTGGTGCTGTGTTAAATAAATTTTTGTCATGTGTGGGTTTTCGGCCGCCGGTCGACGAGGCGCGGCAAAACAATCACGCCCCTGCGCCCTCATCGCCCCTGGCGCAGCTCGATGAATCGGACGCGAGTCCATCGACTTGGGTTCACCCCGATCGACGTGAGGCGTACATTGCCGATGTGAAGCGGCTTGCTAAGGCATGGGGCACTACTGACTTGCGTTCGGTGGAAAGAATCAAAGCCATTTTTTCCAGGAGCTCCGAGGAGGTGCCGCTGGACCCTGGCAGCATCTATCTCCATCGGAACATGTCGCTCGGCTTTCTGGATGCAGACCAAATGCAGGTCTTCAACAACCCCAATGCCGAAGCGAAGACAGAGATCGGTCATGTCAGCGGACTTAATTTTCTTGTCAATCGGGAGTTGCCGAAAAAAAGTGTGTACGGCAGCGAAGTTAACATCGTTTGCACTTTGAAAGATGTGCTGGATCGCAAGGGGGGCGTGTTGGGTGATTACGGCGCGGCGGTCGAATCAGCGATACTTGTTCATCTGCCTGAGGGTGTGGGTTTACCTTTCTCGTTCAATCAAAATATCGAGCTACCCCACCATATTTGGGAGGCGCAATTTGAGGCAAAGTTGCGCCGCGAAATCGGTTTGTGAGGCCCCCGCCAAATATGCAAAAAGCATGAACAGCGCTTGCTCTGCGCCAGATCGGTCGTAAGCTGAAGAAAGTGGCTGGGTGATGCGCGTCTGGGGCATCATCCCATCAAGGCGCGATCAAACGCATGGGGGGCGGGAATGGGGCTGGCTATCGGGTTTGCCGTGGCGGTGCTGGTACTGTTCATTGGCTTATGCTTTGTGCGAGCCGGCCGCGGGGCGGTGAGCCTTGCTGCGCTGGGTGTGTTGATCGTGGCTTCGATCCTCTGGCGGTGGCCTGGCGATATCTGTGTGGTGGTGTTCGCGGCTTACCTCTTCATCGCGTCCCTTCTCAATATTTCATGGCTGCGCCGCCCGTTTTTATCGGCGCCGCTGCTCAGGCTCTATCGCCGCATTTTGCCGCGCATGTCGCAAACCGAGCGCGATGCGCTGGAAGCGGGCACCGTGTGGTGGGAGGGCCAGCTTTTCAGCGGCCGGCCTGACTGGAATCGGCTGATCACCTATCCCACGCCGCGCCTCACGGCTGAGGAAAAGGCGTTTCTCGATAACGAAACCGAAGAGCTCTGCCGCTTGTCGGATGACTGGCAGATCACCCATGAATTGCATGATCTGCCGCCGCAGGTGTGGCGTTACATCCGCCATCACGGCTTTTTAGGGATGATCATCCCCAAGGAATACGGCGGCAAGGGCTTTTCAGCCTATGCCCATTCCGAGGTGGTGATGAAGCTTTCCTCGCGCTGCGGCGCCACCGCGGTGACGGTGATGGTGCCCAATTCACTGGGCCCGGCGGAATTGCTACTGCATTACGGCACGCCAGAACAAAAGGCGCATTATCTGCCGCGCCTGGCGAGCGGCGAGGAGATTCCCTGCTTTGCGCTCACCAGCCCGCATGCAGGGTCCGATGCGGCGGCGATTCCCGATGTCGGCATTGTGTGCAAGGGGCTGTGGGAGGGCCGCGAGGTGATCGGTATGCGGGTCACCTGGGAGAAGCGCTACATCACCCTGGGGCCGGTATCCACCTTGCTGGGGCTGGCTTTTCATCTTTATGACCCGGATCACCTGTTGGGCAATGAGGACGATGTCGGCATCACCTGCGCGCTTATTCCCAGCCATCACCCTGGGGTACATATCGGGCGGCGGCATTTGCCGCTGAATGCAGTGTTTCAGAATGGCCCGAATTGGGGCAAGGATGTTTTCATGCCGCTGGAGTGGATCATCGGCGGCGCGGCGATGGCGGGGCAGGGCTGGCGGATGTTGATGGAGTGTTTGGCGGCCGGGCGCTCGATTTCCTTGCCGGCTTCCAACACCGGGATGCAGAAAATCGCGGTGCGTGCGGTGGGGGCCTATGCCCGGGTGCGCAGCCAGTTCAAAACACCGATCGGCAAATTCGAAGGCATCCAGGAGCCCTTGGCCCGCATGGGCGGCAATCTGTATCTCTGTGATGCGGCGCGGGTGATGACCGCCGGCGCAATCGATCGCGGCGAGAAGCCCTCGGTGGTGTCGGCGATCATGAAATACCATGTCACTGAACGCGCCCGCCAATCGATCAACGATGGCATGGATATCATCGGCGGCAAGGGCATTTGCCTGGGGCCATCGAATTTCCTTGGCCGGGCGTATCAGCAATTGCCGATCAGCATCACGGTTGAGGGCGCGAATATCCTCACCCGCAGCCTGATCATTTTCGGCCAGGGAGCGATCCGGTGTCACCCGTATGTGCTGCGTGAAATGCAGGCGGCGGCCAACCCTGATCGGGAAAAAGCGGTGGCCGATTTTGATGCGGCCCTCTTTGGCCATATCGGTCATGCGCTGCATAACGCCGCCCGCGCCTTGGTGTTTGGCCTGACCGGCTCGCATTTTGTCGATACCCCCGCCATCATCGCCCCGCAGACTCGCCGGTATTACCAGCAGCTCACCCGTTTTTCCTCGGCCTTTGCCTTTGTGGCTGACATGGCGATGGCCACCATGGGCGGCGATCTTAAGCGCCGCGAGAAGCTCTCAGCGCGCTTGGGCGATGTGCTGTCGTTGCTGTATCTCTGCTCGGCCACCTTGAAGCGTTTTGAAGACGAAGGCCGGCAGGAGGCCGATCTGCCGCTGATGCACTTTGCGATTTGGGATGCGATGTTCCGCGCCCAAACGGCGCTTGAGGGTGTGATCTCGAATTTCCCCAATCGGGTGGTGGCGAAAATCATCAAGCGCATTGTCTTCCCGCTGGGGCGGCCTTTTGTGGTGGCCTCTGATCAACTCGGCGCTGAGGTCGCGGCCTTGTTGATCGCCCCGTCTGCCACGCGTGATCGCCTGACCCGCGGCGCTTATGTGCCGGCGGATGAAGCGGATGCTGTGGGGGTGCTGGAAGCGGCCTTGCAGGCCACGCTTGCCGCCGAGCCGATTGAATCGCGGCTTCGCGTGGCGCAGAAAACCGGCGTGCTGGCCCCTGCAGCCGGGGCCGATGTGGCCGAGGCAGCAAAAAGCGCAGGGCTGATCGATGAGGCGGAATTGAGCCTCCTGCGACGGCGCGATGAATTGCGCAATCGCGTGATCGCGGTGGATGATTTCCCGCGCGATTTCGGCTTGATTCGCCGCGTGGAAGGGGATTGAGATGTTTTCCCCGGTCTATGTGATCGATGGCGCGAGGACACCCTTTCTCAAATCGCGCAACACCCCGGGGCCGTTTTCGGCATCCGATCTGGCGGTGGGCGCAGGCCGCGCGCTGTTGCTGCGTCAGGGTTTCTCGCCCGATCAGCTTGATGAGGTGATTCTGGGGTGTGCCAGCCCCTCGGTGGATGAAACCAATATCGGCCGGGTGGTGGCGCTGCGCTTGGGCTGCGGCTTTGGCGTGCCCGGCTGGACGGTGATGCGCAACTGCGCCTCAGGGATGCAGGCGATTGATTCGGCGCTCGCCAATATCCAGTCCGGCCGCTCGCATTTGGTGCTGGCGGGCGGGGTGGATGCGTTATCGCGCGCGCCCTTGCTGTTTTCTGATGCGGCGGTGAAATGGTTCGCACAGTGGTTTTCATCGCGCCGTACGGGCGAGCGATTGCGGCTGATCCCGCGCTTGAAACTGCGTCACTTCAAACCCGTGATCGGCTTGCTGCGCGGTCTCACTGATCCGGTGGTGGGCATCAATATGGGCCAGACCGCGGAAAACCTCGCGCAGCGTTTTGGCATCACGCGGCAGGACATGGATGCCTTTGCCGTGGAGAGCCATCGGCGGGCGGCGAGTTCAATCATGCTGCGCGATGAAATCATCCCTTTGATCGGCCCGGATGGCACGGTGTTTGAGCAGGATGATGGCATCCGGCCGGATAGCAGCCTTGAGGCGCTGTCGCGCTTAAAGCCGGTGTTTGATCGCCAGGGCGGCCAGATCACCGCAGGCAATGCCTCGCAGGTGAGCGATGGCGCGGCCTGGCTGGTGCTTGCCTCTGAAACTGCGGTGGAGCGATTGAACCTCTCGCCGATCGGCAAGATCATCGACAGCCAATGGGCGGCACTGGACCCGGCGCAGATGGGCTTGGGGCCGGTGTATGCCGCCACGCCCATCTTGCATCGACATGGTTTGACACTGAATGATCTCGATGCCTGGGAAATCAACGAAGCCTTCTCCGCGCAGGTGCTGGCGTGTTTGGCCGCCTGGCAGGATGCGACGTTTTGTCATGACGAATTGGGAGCGTATGCGCCCTATGAAGCGCTCGATGTGGCCCGGCTCAATA
>JBEAUN010000242.1:0-13594 GCA_041161415.1 Pseudomonadota bacterium
AGGTCATGGTCGCCCGCGATCTGGATTTTTCCGGGGTGTATGGCTTGCGGGTCAAACAGTGAGTGCCACGCCAAAGGCACTGGAAGAGGATCGCCCGTCAGCCGAAATGCTGGCGGAGTACCTGGCTCCGCTACAGCCATTTCTGACCAATCCCGATCTCACTGAAATCTGCATCAATCGGCCACGCGAGGTCTGGACAGAAACCCGAGCAGGCTGGCAGCGTCACGAGGTGCCTGGCCTCGGTCTTCAGCACTGCCGTCAGCTGGCCACACTGATCGCCAGCTACAACGGCAAATCCCTATCCCCGGATCGGCCCATTCTGTCGGCGACACTGCCCGATGGCGCAAGAGTCCAGGTACTGATTCCCCCGGCCTGCGAAGCTCATACAGTGTCGCTCACCGTCAGAAAACCCTCGATCCTCGACAAGACCTTGGCCGAACTGGAAGCCGAAGGTGCCTTTGAGGATTTCTCGGAAGCGACCAGCGGCCTGCAGCCGTTTGAGCGCACACTGCTCCAGCTCAAGCAGGAAAAACGCCTTCGGGAATTTCTCGATCTGGCTGTGCGCATGCGCCGCAATATCCTGATCGTGGGCAAGACCGGTTCCGGCAAAACCACTCTGACCAAAAGCCTGATTCGCAGCATCCCGGCCGATGAGCGCCTCGTCACCATCGAGGACGTGCATGAGCTGTTCCTTCATCACCATCCCAACCGCGTCCATCTGTTTTACGCACGCGAAGAGGAGGGCGGCAAAGTCACGGCCAAGCAAGCGCTGACCTGTGCCCTGCGCATGAAACCGGACCGGATTCTGCTGTCGGAATTGCGCGGCGATGAAGCCTGGGAGTTCATCAAGTCAATCAACACCGGCCACCCCGGCTCGATCTCCACCATGCACGCCAATGGCGCCTATGAGGCCTTCGAGCAATTGACCGCGTTGATCAAGGACAGTCGCGCTGGCGCCCATCTGGAAACCGACTACATCAAACACCGGCTGTTCACCACGCTGGACGTGGTGCTGTTTTATCAGCAATACCAACTGCGGGAGATTTATTACGACCCGGCGCACAAGCAGCGGCAGATGGGGAGCGTGTGTGCCCAGTATTTGACAGGTTGATTGTCGATCTACCGCTGGATCGACTGTAAGAAACCGCCCGCGCACCATGCGGGCAGATTGTGGAAGTTCACGGTGTCCGACGTGGATGACTGGGTGCGCGACAGTGGCGCGGATGAAGAACAATGCGGCGGTGGCCGGACGCCATCGGCCAAAGCACAAGGGGGGGGCGTCAATGCCCACATTGAACTGGATCGGCAAAGAAGCCGTCGTCAAACACCACAAAGAAGTGCCGTTTCGCCTGCTGGAGCCGGTGCCCGGTCTTTCCTGCGGCCCGGCAGATTCGGGCAACCTCATCGTGCACGGCGACAACCTGCATGCACTCAAGGCGCTGCTTCCGCGCTACGCGGGCCAAGTGAGATGCATCTACATTGACCCGCCCTACAACACCGGCAACGAGGGTTGGGTTTACAACGACAACGTCAGCAGTCCGGAGATTCGTCGCTGGCTTGGCGAGGTGGTCGGAAAGGAGGGTGAAACATTAGATCGGCACGACCGCTGGCTGTGCATGATGTATCCGCGCCTTGTGCTGTTAAAGCAGTTTTTGCGCGAAGATGGTGCGATCTTTGTATCGATTGATGACAACGAGGTAGCCGCGCTGCGATTGCTGATGGATGAGATTTTCGAAGCTCGCAACTTTGTGGGCACGGTGATCTGGCAGAAGAAGTACGCCGCATCCAACGACCACAAAACCATTGCCCCTATGCATGATTTCGTACTGGTTTATCAGCGATCACCGAGCTGGCAGCGCAATTTGCTGCCACGTGGAGAGGAAAAAGATAGCCAGTACAAGTACGAGGATGAAAAGGGGCAATTTCGTAGCAGCGATTACACCTGCGCCAAAACGGCGGAAGAGCGCCCGAACCTGTACTACCCCGTTACCAACCCCAACACCGGATTAGAAATATGGCCAAAACGCACACGCGTCTGGGCCTATTCGCAGGAAGAGCATCAACGCCATGTCGCAGAAGGCCTGATTTACTGGGGTAAGGATGGCAAAGGTAAAGTCCCCGCTTATAAGCGGTACAAGCACGCGCTCCGCAATGATGGAGTGGTTCCACAAACACTGTGGCCACATGAATTCGCGGGCCATACAGATGGTTCGCGCAAGGAGTTGCGTGAAGTTTTGCATGACATCCCGTCGGTATCAGACTTCGCCACGCCGAAACCGTCTTTGCTCATTCAGCGCATCTTACAGATCGCGACGGACAGGGATTCCCTCGTGCTCGATAGCTTTGCTGGCTCCGGCACCACCGGCCACGCCGTCCTCAAGCAAAACGCCGAAGACGGCGGTAATCGCCGCTTTATCCTCGTCGAGATGGGCGAAGGCATCGCGCAAAATGTTACCCGCGAGCGGGTCAGACGGGTAGTTCAGGGCTATGCCAACGTCAAAGGCCAGCCTGTCGAAGGCCTTGGCAGCGGCTTCCAGTTTTGTCGTCTGTCCTCCGAACCGTTGTTCGATGCCGACGGCCAAATCCGCAGTGACGTGAAGTTCGCGCAATTGGCCGATTTTATCTGGTTTGCAGAAACCGGAACGGGCTTCACTGGCGCGGCTGATTCACCGCTGCTGGGCGTGCATGAAGGGCGTGCCATTTACATGCTCTACAACGGCATTCTCAAGGACAAATCTTTGGGCGGCGGCAACGTGCTCACTGGCCCGGTGTTCGATCTGCTACCAAAGTTTGCCGGCCCGAAAGTGATCTACGCCGCTGCCAACCGCATGGGTACCCGCGCCGCACGCGAAGGCATCACCTTCAAGCAAACCCCTTACGCGTTGGAGGTGTAAGTCATGTCCGGATTCGCACCAAAAAGCTATCAACAACAAGTTCTCGAAAGCGTGGAAGCCTATTTCAAGGCCTGCCACGAGCTGCCCTCACCGTCGATTGCGTTTGCTGCCACCACCGAACGCCTTTGGGGACGCGGTGTGTCGTACAACCCGTTGTCGGGCTTCCCAACCGACATGCCGTACTTCTGCCTGCGCGTGCCAACCGGCGGCGGCAAAACCTGGTTGGCGGCGAAGAGCGTTCAACTCGTCAATACCCACCTGCTACGCTCCGAACACAGTGTGGTTCTGTGGCTGGTGCCCAGCAAACCGATCCGTGAGCAGACCATCAAGGCCCTGAAAGATCGCAGCCATCCCTACCACGCCGCGCTGCGCGAGGCGGGGCCCATCACGGTGCTGGATCTCGAAGAGGCCAAGAGCGTTACTCGCGCCACGCTGGATACCTCGACCACGGTAATCGTGGCTACCCGGCAAGCATTTCAGGTGGAGGAGGAAGAGTGCCGCAAGGTGTATCAGTCGAGCGGTGCACTGATGCACCACTTTGACAACCTCTCACCCGGTCAGCGCGATGAATTGCTGACCGAAGGAGAAGGCAGTGAGCGTACCACGCCTTATTCGCTGGCCAATGTGCTGCGCTTACGTCGGCCCTTCGTAGTGGTGGATGAGGCACATAACAGCCGCACCGAGCTGGCCTTTGACATGCTGGCGCGCTTCCGTCCCAGTGGTGTGATGGAACTCACCGCCACACCGGACCTTGAGCGCACTCCCACCAACGTGTTGCACAGCGTGTCTGCTGCCGAGTTGAAGGCGGAAGAAATGATCAAGTTGCCGGTCGTGCTGGAAACCGAGCCGAACTGGCAGCAATGCTTGGCGTATGCGATTGGCCGACGCGATGCGCTGCACAAGTTGGCGGATGAAGAGCTCCGAGCGGGTGCCCCGTATCTGCGCCCAGTGGTGCTGATTCAATCCGAACCTCGCCGGACTGGCGTTGAGACACAGGACTTCGAGAGGGTTAAGAACGAGCTGATTACCAACCACAACATCCCGGCCAGCGAGATCGTGGTCGCCACCGGCGAGGAAAAGGGCCTTGAGCAGATTGATGCGGAGTACAAGTTGGGCATTGCCGACCCGGCCTGCCCGGTGAAGTTCGTCATTACCCAGAAGGCCCTGGCTGAAGGGTGGGACTGTCCGTTTGCCTACATTCTGGTGAGCATGGCCTCTCTGTCATCGGCAACAGCAGTGGAACAGTTGCTTGGGCGCGTGTTGCGACAGCCAGGGGCTAGCCATCGGCAGGCGAAGGCCTTGAATCAGTCCTATGCCTTTGTGGTGTCTCGCAACTTCGCCGAGACGGCGGGCGCGCTGCGTGACCGTCTGGTGGCGGGGGCTGGGTTCGAGCGACGTGAGGTCACGGAGTTCGTTACCGCAGCCCGCGCCGAGCAGGCACGGCTGGATCTGGAGGGCCACGCCGGGCGCTTGGTTTTTCGGCCAGTGGCAATTACCTTGCCCGAAAAACCCGATCTGAAGAGTGCGCCTAAGTCGGTGCGTGACAAGGTCAGTTGGGATGGAAAGCTCAACACCTTGACCATCGGTACGCCGCTCACTGAGGATGAGGCCGAGGTCCTCAAGGCATCAGTAACCTCAGAAAATGCCGCAACGGCGATCGAGGAAGCTGCCGAAGTTAGCCGTACCACTGCGATTGATTTTTTTCAAACGCCTGCCGAATTGGGAGAGCGCTTCTGCGTGCCCCAGTTGGCGTTGCGCGTTCAGGGCGAGCTCGCGCTGTTTGATGACCCGGAAGTACTGGAGTACCCATGGAACCTTTCGCCTCACGATGCTGCGCCGACAGCCGACAACCTGACCGCTTTGAGCGCAGCGCTACAAGTTTCTGAAGGAGGCGAAATCGATATCGACGATGGCGGTCGCCTGGTATCTCGCTTCCTGCCTGATTTGCAGCGCGATCTTGGGCTCGTCTATCAACCCGAAAACTGGGATGAGCTACGTATTGCCACTTGGTTGTGCCGCAATCTGCCCGAGCCGTCGCTGACCCACGCCAGTAAGCGGGCGTTTGTCGCCGCGTGGCTCACCAATTTGCTGCACCGTGAAGGATTCACGTTGGCACGGGTCAACCTGCAGAAGTTTCTGATCCGTAATCTAGTCGAAGTGCGTATTCGTGATCTGCGCAAGCAGGCCGTTGGCGAGGCGTTCCAGCAGACGCTATTCGGCGACGACGCTGCTACCCGCGTGGCGGTGACTGATCAATACGCTTTCGAGTTTCATTCCCAAGCCTATGCACCTAGCCATGACTACGATGGACGCTTCGGTAACTTCGATTTCCGCAAACATTTCTATGGGCGTATTGGTGACTTCGACAGCAGGGAAGAGTTCGAATGCGCCTGTAAGTTGGATACGTGGGCGCAGCAGGGAAGAATCCAGTTTTGGGTGCGCAACCTCGTTCGGCGTGAAGGCAGTTCTTTCTTTCTGCAAAAGGCCGATGGTCGCTTCTACCCGGACTTCCTCTGTCAGTTGCCTGCAGGCACAGACAAGCCCAGTGCGATTCTGGCCGTTGAGTACAAGGGGGCTAACCTATGGAACGGGGCTGCGGATGATCGGTTGATTGGTGGCTTGTGGTCCAACCTGTCGGAAGGCCGTTGCCGATTTGTGATGGTCAAGGACAAGCGATGGGATTGGATTGAGGAGAAACTGTGATGGCCCTGAGACTCTGTCAAAGTCAGGGGCGTGGTTACCACGGCGTTGAGTCTAATGTGATGGTGTTCAAAACTCGATTTCCTGTTTCCCCCTGGCTCGTAACGTTTTAATTGTTTTTCTGCTGGTAGCAACAAGGAATGGCAGCAGAAAGCCATCGATCAGGCCGTGGCGCTGCACGATGAATACAAGGCAAGGAAGAAGGCCCTTGCTACAGACAAGAAAGGGAAGAAAACATGGCGCTGACCCGTGATTTCAAACAAACCGTTGTCGAACGCGTTGAGCGTGATCCGGACTTTGCCAAGGCGCTTCTCGATGAAGCGGCCACGCTCTTTCTCAGCGGACAACCAGATGTGGCCCGCCTCATTCTGCGTGACCTCGTGAACGCGACGGTCGGCTTCGAGAACCTTGCCGAACTGACGCACAAACCCAGCAAGAGTCTCCATCGCATGTTGTCTCCCAAAGGCAACCCCAGCATGGACAACCTGGCCGCCATCTTTGGCGCAATCCGTAACTGGCTAAAAGTGACGTTCGATGTGCGGGTGGTCGAAACGGCGTAGCACGTGATCGACGCGCACCGAAGGGGGAAAACCATGAACACGATGGCATACAAAGGCTATTCGGCGCGGATCGAATTCGATGAGCACGACGGGATACACGGCGCGACGTTGGTCGCAGCCCAGTCGGCGGGCAAGCGCCTCAACCAATGGGCGGCTGAAGTGCTGCGCACGCCTGAGTTATGGCCGGCAAATTAAGGCTGTCGATTTTTATCACCTTGGGGCTGGCGCTGGTCGGCCTCTGGGCGTATTTGGCCGGCGGCATTTTTCTACTCGCATTCGGCCACCGTTTCGATAACGCCACGCCCCTTACCCTGTATCAGTACTGGTATCACTACGGCGCACTGCCACCAGTCCAGCGCTGGCTCTGGATCGCCAGCGCCGTGGCACTGGCCGCCGTGGTCGTACCCCTCGCCGTACTGCTTGCCCCGACACGCCGTAGCCTGTTCGGTGACGCCCGCTTTGCCACCCGCCGGGAGATCCGCAAGGCGGGCCTGCTGGGAAATAAAGGCATCATCGTCGGCAAGATGGGAAAAAAATATCTGCTGTTTGATGGCCTCCAGCACGCCATCATTTCCGCGCCCACCCGCTCCGGCAAGGGCGTCGGCGTGGTGATTCCGAATCTCCTCAACTGGCCCGACAGCGTGGTGGTGCTCGACATCAAACAGGAGAACTGGGACATCACCAGCGGCTACCGTCGCAAGTACGGTCAAGCCTGTTACCTGTTCAACCCCGCGGCTACCGATTACCGCACGCATCGTTACAACCCGCTGGCCTACATCAGTGACGATCCGAATTTCCGCATCGATGATGTCCAGAAAATCGCCAACATGCTGTTCCCCGATCAGGGGGGGACAGACATCATTTGGACCGCCACTCCGCGCAGCCTGTTTCTGGGCATTGTGCTCTACCTGGCAGAAACCCCGGCTAAGCCGCTCACCCTCGGTCAAGTGCTGCGCGAGAGCCTGATGGAAGGCGATGGCGCAGACTATTTCACCCGACTGATTGAAGATCGGGCGGCCAGCGGCTCGCCCTTGTCCGGTGCCTGCGTCCGGGCTTTGAACAGTTACGTCTCGATTTCCTCGGACAAGACCCGCGCCGGGGTCATGGCCTCGCTGCGCTCGCGGCTGGAGCTATGGATGAATCCGCTGGTGGATGCCGCTACCAGCGGCAATGATTTTGACTTGCGCGAGGTGCGCAAGCGACGCATGTCCATTTATCTGGGGGTCACGCCCGACAACCTCGAACGCATGGCGCCACTGCTCAACCTGTTTTTTCAGCAGCTGATCGACCTGAACACACGCGAGCGCCCCAATCAGAACAAGGCCATTCAGTACCAGTGCTTGTTGCTGATGGATGAATTCACGGCCATCGGCAAGATCGGCATTCTCTCCAAGGGGATCAGCTATATCGCCGGCTACTGGCTACGCATGATGCCGATCATCCAGAGTCCGTCCCAGTTGATCGAAGTCTATGGCAAGGATGCGGCACAGACTTTCACCACCAATCATGCGCTCAACATCGTTTTTCCGCCCAAGGCCTCCGAGACCGCGACCGCGCGCGACATTTCCGAATGGCTCGGCTACCAGACCGTGAAGGGTCGATCCGAGTCGCGCGGCAAGGGGCTGTTCAGCAAAAAGAGCAAGTCGGAAAGTGTGTCCGATCAGCGTCGCGCTTTGTTACTACCCCAGGAAATCACTGGCTTGGGGCAAGAGCGGGAATTGCTGGTACTGGAAAATGTGCCGCCGATTCTGGCGAAGAAAGTCCGCTACTTCGACGACCTGGTTTTCGTCGAACGGCTCAAGGAAGTGTCGCCGCGACTGGCTGGTCTGGGCTCATCGATGCCGACTCAGGGGCAGCTGGATGAGGCAGTGGAGTCGGGGGAGCTGGGGGCCTCGGTGCCAACGGTGAATCTCGATGCCTACCGGCGACAACTGGAGCACTGCCCCGACCCATCCACCGTTGCCAGCGCGCAGCGGGCGTTCCCGGATGATCTACCCCAGAGGGCCAAGCGTGGTTTGGCGGAATTCTCGGTGAATTTTTCGTCAGCCGCACCGGAACTGGATGTGACGGCGCTGAAGGCGCATGTGGAAGATTTGGGGAGAAGGGCGGGGTGAGCAATTGCAAGCCACAAGCGGAGGGACAATCCCGCGCTTCCTTCAAAATTCTCGCTTTAAAGGATAACTGATGCGAATGTTGAATTTTTTGGTATTTGGCTTGGCACTGAGCTTGGGATCCGCCTGGGTCTATGCGGGGCCTTTCGAGGATGGAGTTAAAGCATACGAGCGGGGGAACAAATCGACGGCTTTGAAGCTTTGGCGCAAAGCCGCTGATCAGGGCGATGCCGAGGCGCA
This sequence comes from Pseudomonadota bacterium, assembly GCA_041161415.1. Classification (GTDB taxonomy): domain Bacteria; phylum Pseudomonadota; class Gammaproteobacteria; order Burkholderiales; family Rhodocyclaceae; genus JBEAUN01. The sequence continues at coordinate 8,506 of JBEAUN010000242.1, forward strand.
GCTCATGCTCGGGGTGATGTATGCGGAAGGGACTGGCGTACCGAAGGATGATCAGCAGGCAGTGGCTTGGTTTCGCAAAGCGGCAGACCAGGGGAATGCGGCCGCGCAGGCCATGCTCGGGCTGATGTATGACATCGGCATCGGCGTACCGAAGGACGATCAGCAGGCAGTGGCCTGGTATCGAAAGGCGGCAGACCAAGGGAATGCAGTGGCGCAGTCCAACCTTGGATTCATGTATGCCAACGGAACTGGTGTGCGGAAGGATGATCAGCAGGCGGTAGCTTGGTATCGCAAAGCGGCAGACCAGGGGCATGCAAAGGCGCAGTACAACCTCGGGGTGATCTATGCCAGCGGAATCCGTGTGCCGAAAGATGATCAGCAGGCAGTGGCTTGGTATCGCAAGGCGGCAGACCAAGGGCATGCGGCCGCACAGTTCAACCTGGGGGTGATGTATGCGGAAGGAACTGGTGTGCCGAAAGATGATCAGCAGGCAGTGGCTTGGTTTCGCAAAGCGGCAGACCAGGGGCTTGCAAAGGCACAGTACAACCTCGGGGTGATCTATGACAACGGCATCGGCGTACCGAAGGATGATCAACAGGCGGTGGCTTGGTATCGCCAAGCAGCAGACCAAGGGCATGCAGATGCGCAGCACAACCTCGGGGTGATCTATGCCAGCGGAATCCGTGTGCCGAAAGATGATCAGCAGGCAGTGGCTTGGTTTCGCAAAGCGGCAGACCAGGGGGATGCGGCTGCACAGTTCAACCTGGGGGTGATGTATGCCAAAGGAACTGGTGTGCCGAAAGATGATCAGCAGGCCTATTTTTGGTGGCTCTTATCGAGCGCTCAAGGCTTGGAGGGCGCCGCCAAGAATAGGGATTTGGTGGAATTACGCCTGACACCAGCGCAGCGTGCAGCAGCCCAAGCCAAAGCCCGTGATTGGAAACCAGCCTCTGGATACAAGAAGTAACCGCAGGGGCTCAGGGAGCTTGTCGCGCACCGGGTCAGGCAGTAGCAAGCGTCAGGTGTCCGACCGGCTCGGATGCCGGGCGCACCTTGATTTCGATGTCGTAACCGAGGCGATTCAGACAGTCCATCAGCTTGCGCTCGGACAGATTGGTGAAGTCGCCGCGCATCATGCCCGAAACCTTAGGTTGCGGGACGCCCATGCGCTTGGCCGCCGCTTGTTGCGTCAGTCCAAGGGCGCGTATCGCCTTCCTGATCTCGACTACCAGGCCGGTCTTGATCTTCAGTTTTTCGGCATCGGGCAGTCCAAGATCGGCGAAGACGTTGCCCGAGCTGCGTTGAACCTCGACGCCTTCAATGATTCTTTTTTGCATTTCGTAACTCCTGTGCCAATGCCTCGGCCACTTTGAGCCGAGCGCGGATGATGTCCATGTCCACCTTTGGCGTGGCGATCCCGCTCTTGCTCTTCTTCTGGAAGCAGTGCAGGACGAACACCGCTTCCACAAACTTCACCGTGTAGACCGCCCGATACGTGCCACCCGCATCGTCTTCGACGACTTCCAGCACGCCGGCACCACCGAATCCCTTGAGCACCTTCGCTGCGTCGTCCTGGTCACCCACCTGCGCCAGCGACAGCGCGTAACCGAAACGGCGGCGCACGTCAGGCGGCAACGTCATCAGATCCTTGTAGCTACTCGCGATCCATTCGAGCGGTTTTTCTTTGTCGACCATGGCGGCATTTTATACCTGTTCAGGTAACGGCGCAAGCGCAACATCCGCAACGTGGAATTTCGCTTAACAAGTGGTCAGGGACATCATCTATGCGACGGCCCTACGCAGTGAGCGCCCCCCAAAAAAACGAGCAGCGCGAGGTGTCCTGCCGAGAACCATCTGTATATATATACTTACCGCTCGGATTCTGGTTCGTCTCGCTGCGGTGTCTGGGGTGTCGCCTGCCTATTTTCCGCGTGGCCCCGCTGATCTGACGCACTTTTGGTCTTCTCGTTCTGCAGTGAAAAATGCTCGCGGAAATTACGTTTGATTGCGTCGCGCTCGGTTTCCACCACTGGCATGGCGGCCACGAACGCACGGATACGATCGGCCAGCGCACGCTCCGCCGTGGATTGGGACGAGGTTAGCGTTCCTTTTCCTGGAGCAGGATCGCCAGCTCTCTCCCATCGCATTTCAGAATCGGCGGTTCGATGCCGTCCCATACGATCAGGTGCATCCTCGCGCAGAAGCACTTGAGCTGGTCTTCGGTGGCGAACCACAGCGAGGCTGGACAGGTTTCGCACGCCGGAGAGGGGTCTGGGCGATGTTTGGGGTCCAGCTTTTGCAAGGTGGGACTGATATAGGGCAGCGGTGCGCTGACGGGGTCGGGTGTGTTCGAATCGGGTGCTGTCGTAGTTGGGGCGTTCATTGCGGATTTCCTGGTTATTGAAAGTCAGTTTTGGGCGCTGGCTTAAGGCGTCAGCCGCCGCCAGCCAGGCGCTGCGGATGGTGTCCTGTCTGTAGGCAATCGCGGCTTCCCACGGTTTCACGGGAGCACTCACGCCCTGTTGTTCGGCAATCAGTTCAGTCGCCGCTTCCTTGGCTTTAGCGGCGCGCACACGCGACACCCGCGGCGGATGCGTTTTGTCACCGCGTTCGATGTGACGGATCACGCTGCGTTCGGCTTTTTTCACAACCCCCCGGCTGCGCCGCGGGGTCGCTTCGGCATCCACCCCTTGGGCGCGCATTTTTTCCGCAAAGCCTTCTCGCCAGCGTTGCAGGTCGGCTTTCCTCGGGTTGAGCCGTTTGCCATCGAACCCAAGGCATTTGACCACCACGTGGCAATGCGGGTGTTTTTCATCGGTGTGTAGTGCAAAAACGTATTCGTGGTTTGCGCCAAACGTGGTGCGGGCAAATTCTCGGGCGCCGCGCTTCACCGCTTGCGGCTCGGCACCCGCCGGCATCGACAGCACCAGATGCATGGTGTCCCGCCGGTTTTTGTATTGCTTGCCATCGTTGAAATCGGTTTCCCACTCCTTGAACAAAGTCCGCACGGCTTCCTTGCCCTGGAAGTGTTCGCCACGTTCGTTTTCAAGCGCCACTTCGCCTTTTCGGCTGATGTAAAGAAGGTGGGCTTTGACGTGCCCCCCGCCTTTGCCAAAGCCGGTGATTTTGACCATGACTTCAGGCGCGCCACGGGTCAGCCGGAGTGCCGTCAGACGCAGGTTTCCGGTGCGGTTGGCCTTGCGTCTGACCGACGACTCCAGGGCCTTGCCTAGTTCGCTTTCAATCAGCGCCATCACCGACTCCCCAGGCTTGTTGGCTGGCGCGCACCAAGGCTCGGATGGTCTGGCGCTGGTGCTCGATGGCTTGGGCAAGCCCGTCCAAGGTTTCCAGCTTTATGCGATCGGTCTGATGAAAGGATTCATTCAGGGCTCTGGCGATCTGGTTGAGGTTTCGGCCCAGTGCGGCGAGTTCGCGGTTGCTGGCCCGCAGCTCCATTAACTCTCCTGCGGTCAGGACGGGCTTGCTGGCGAGATTGGATTGCACCAGGGCAGCAACCCATCGGCTGGGGGCCATGCCTTGGCTTTGCGCGCGGGACTTCGTGGCATCGAGGAGGAAGCGAGGCAAGCGCACGGTGAGGCGACCTGCCTCGCTGGCTTCTGCCGTCGCGGGGGTGGCCGGCGCTGGGGGTTGGTCCTCGCCGGTGACAGCCAGTACCACGGCGCGCAGCAGTTCGGATTCGGTGAGGCCGCGGGCTGTTGCCATGGCCCGGAAGCGGGCTTTGGTGGCAGGTTCGACGCGGGCGATCAGGGTGGGCATGAGGCAATGGGGGGATGAAGATGGGGGCATTGTAATACACGAGCCGCTTTGCGGCCTATCCTGCCTTCGTTTTTACTCCCCCCATTGCTTGGGTCTTTATGGGGTCATTTTGGGGTCGTTTTTATTCAAATAAGGGGCGTTTTTTAACTTAATTGGGTCTTTTTATGTCGTCATTTTTTGACTTTGTTTTTTTATTGGGACAATATCTGGTCACTTTTCTATTTCATGGTACTCATGGACAAGCGAGCAATTGCGGAGACTCTGCGGGCGTTGGCGAGCGGTGACACGGGACGGTCGAAGATCGCTCGCTTGCGCGATGTGATCGATGATGTGGAATCGGCGCTGGCGGCCGGCGTGACCCGCACAGCGGTGCTGAAGGTATTAGCGGAACAGGGTCTGGACATGTCGCTGGCGACGTTCGGGACGGCTTTGAAACGGATTCGCCAGCAACGGCGCGGGACCGCGCCCGCCGCTGTGCCTCCCGGGCTGAGTGCCCGGCATGGCGAGGCCCGCAAGACGACTGAAGCATACACGGCACCCGGATCTCACCATCCGGCGGTGCTCGACGAGATCATCGGCAGCAAGCCGGATTTGGAAGCATTGGCAAAACTCGCGAAAAGGAAGAAGCAATGAAAGTGGCAGTCCTCAATTTCTCCGGCAATGTCGGCAAGACCACGGTGGCAGCACATTTGCTCAAACCGCGCATGCGAAACGCGCCGATTTACTCGGTCGAGTCAATTAATGTGGATGCGTCGGCCGATGGCATTGATGTCGAAAAAATGCGTGGCAAGAAGTTCGGTTCGCTGGTCGATGAGCTGATGGTGCGCGAGGAGGCGATCGTGGATGTGGGGGCCTCCAATGTGGAAGATTTTCTCAAGCTGATGCAGCAGTACGCCGGCTCTCATGAGGAGTTCGATTATTTCGTGGTGCCGGTGGTGAAAGAAAAGAAAGTGCAGGCCGACACGGTCAATACCTTGCGCGCCCTCAAGCAGCTGGGCATCGACAAGAAGCGCATCCGGGTGGTGTTCAACAAGGTGGAAGTGGATGAGGCGGTCGAGGATGAATTCGCGCCGCTGTTTGGTCTGGCGGAATCGGAAAAGTCCTTCATGATTCGCTCGGAGTCGAGCATTTACGCGAATGAAGTTTTCGAGCGGATGAAATCGGTCGGCAAGTCCCTAGGCGACATCACGACGGATGACACCGATTACCGGGCGAAATTGCGCACTGCCGCCGACGAGGATGAGAAGGCGCACTGCGTGCAGATGGTGGCGTTGAAGCGCCTGGCGATCACCGCCAACAAGAATCTCGATGA
>JBEAUN010000151.1:0-2811 GCA_041161415.1 Pseudomonadota bacterium
GAGGGAGTAAACCTGTAGGGGTGGGGAGCAATGTGCGCGCTGACCTGATGTGAGGAACACCCCCAAGCGGCGACCTTGCGCTTTTTTGGCAGGCTGATTGAGTGTGACTTGTGATTTTTAAACAGGTTCAGGACGACTCACCGCAGGAACGAGACATTGAGTGCTGCATTGCGCAGGCGGATCAGGCTGGCGGCATAAGCCGAGACTTGATGCAAGGCACGCAGCCTCTGCGCCATCCGGGCCGCAAAGCAGGCGTCCAGTCTCTTTGGCGAGAGCACCTCGAACACGCGCCTTATCGTGTCATGGCTCGGGATGCCATTGCTAAGCCGCAGGTATTGACGCAGCCAGTCTTCCTGCACGCGTCCCCAGTCTTCGATATCATCTCACCCGCGCGCACCCCCATGACACCACACAGCGACAGCACCAGAATATCGAGTGGGTCGTCGTCAGTACGCCCTTCAACACGAGGGTCTTCGAGTCCCCGACATTCATTTATCAACCCGTCAATCGCGTTCTTTTCGGCCGTCTCTAGTTTAAAAAATCCGAGAGTGAAGACAATTTCCAACCTGTTTAAACCTAAAAACCGCAGTTGGGCACGCTGGAGTGCCTGTTTTTTGGGCTGTCTGGCAAGGCGCGACAACGCGGAATGGTCATTCCATTCAAGGCGGAGCAACACAGCCAGGCGGCCCAAAAAACAGGCAATCCGGCGTGCAGCGATCTCACCCAAGTGGTGAGCGCATTAAACGGCAAAAAAGCAAATCGACTCATGTCGTTATTAAGATTAACAAGCGGTCAACTGCGGTTTTTAGGATTATCGCTGATTGGCGCGGGGCGGGGAATGTAGCGCGTGTTGGCGGTCTTGCAATGAACCCCAAGCCCGGCGCGGCGCATGCCGCGTTGTTTTATCCGTCCGCCAGATGCAGCACTCAGCTGGCGCTGTTGGATGCCTCGTCGCCCGCCCGCTCGCTGCGGGGCTTGCGGCGGCGTCTCTTGCGGGTGCCGGATTTTTCAGGCTCGAGCATCAATAGCCGCTCTTCGATGCTGGCGTCATAAAAGCGTTGCCACCAGTCGGCCAGCTCAGAAGCCACCTCGCCGGCCTGGGCGCGCAGCAGCAGGAAATCGAAGCCCGCGCGAAAGCGCGGTTGTTCGATGAGGCGCAGCGGACGCTTGCCTGTGTTTTGCTCAAAGCGTGGCTGCAGCAGCCAGATGTCTTTGATGTCGGTGGCGATGCGCCGGGTAATCGCCAGTTTTTCCGATTGCAGGTCGAGCACTTCATCCATGGCGGCAAACAGCGCCGGGATAGGAGATTCTCCCGTGGCCTTGATCGCCTCCCAGGTTTTATGCACCTCATGCCACAGCAGCGCGGCGAAAAGAAAGCCCGGCGAGATGGATTTGCCTTGGCGTACCCGGCTGTCTGTGTTTTCCAGCGCCAGCCACACAAAGCGCTCGCCCTGCGGCTGCTCGAGAATCACATCCAGAAGCGGCAAAAGACCGTGGTGCAGGCCTTCTGCGCGAAGTTGTGTCAAGCAAGACACCGCATGACCTGAAGTCAGCAGCTTGAGCATTTCATCGAAGAGTCGCGCGGCCGGCACATTGGTCAGCAGATCGGACATCTCGCGGATAGGGTGGCGCGCGGCTGGGTCGATGACAAGCCCGAGCTTGGCGGCAAGGCGCACTGCGCGCAGCATCCGCACCGGGTCTTCGCGATAGCGGCGGGCAGGCTCGCCGATCATGCGCAGGGTTTTTTGTTTCAGATCAGCGACGCCGTGGTGGTAGTCGATGATGGTTTGATCGGCCGGGTTGTAGTAGAGCGCATTGACGGTGAAATCGCGCCGGGCGGCGTCATCGACCTGGGTGCCGAAAACATTGTCCCGCAGGATGCGGCCGTGGGCGTCGGTTTGCGCGTTGGCGTCGTCATTGGGCGCGCGGAAAGTGGAGACTTCAATCGTCTCGCCACCGATCATCACATGCACGATACGAAACCGCCGGCCGATGATGAAAGCGCGGCGAAAAAGCGGCTTCACCTCCTCAGGCGTGGCATTGGTGGCCACGTCGAAATCCTTGGGCTCGATGCCGATCAGAAGGTCACGCACCGCGCCACCCACGACAAAAGCCTGAAAGCCGGCCTCTTGCAGCGTGCTGCAGACGCGCCGGGCGGCGAGCGAAATCTGCTCGCTTTTGAGGCCGTGGCTTGAGACCGGTAGCACAGCGCCCTTGCCGGCCGGCAGGCGTTTGGACCGACTGAAAACCTTGCGGAGGAGTTTGCGGATCACGACAGGTGGTTGAGTTGTTTCGCCCGAATCATACATGAGGTCAAGGAGATGTAGTGGGGTCAGTGGTTCGGTGCCTGATCTTCAGTGGTAAAAATGGGGAGCGCTTGGGTCAATTACCGGTTGTTTCGAATCACTGGACAATTAACCGAATGGCGCTCGCCCGTGGTGGGTATGCGCGGCATGTTTTATTTGAGAAAACTAACGGGCGCTGGGTAGAAGGTGCTCGAGAAAGGTTCCCCTCCTGCAAAATGGATATGCCCATTGGCGGTGACTGAAATGGGGCTCCGTGGGTACAATCCCGGTCCCCTCTGCAGGAGTCGATTGGCATGAACGTAGGATTCATTGGCTTGGGCCTGATGGGCCGCCCCATGGCGCAAAATCTTGCCAAGGCAGGCCATGTGCTGCATCTATGGGCGCGCCGCGCGGCTTCGCTCGAGCCCTTTGCGGGCAGCGCGGCGCAATTCCATCAAAGCCCCGCCGAGGTGGCGCGTCATGCCGAGGTAGTGATCAGCATGGTGGCCGACGCGCCGGATGTGGA
>JBEAUN010000027.1:0-7435 GCA_041161415.1 Pseudomonadota bacterium
CCGGCCCCATGCCGAAGGCAAAGCCAATGTGGCGCTCCGGGTCGATATTCACATGGCGCAGCACATTGGGATGCACCATGCCGCAGCCGGCGATCTCAAGCCAGCCGGTGTGGCTGCATACACGGCAACCCTTGGGCCCGCTGCCTTCATCACAGAACACGCAGCTCATATCCACCTCTGCCGAAGGCTCGGTGAAAGGGAAGAATGAAGGCCGAAAGCGGACCCGCAGATCGGGCTTTTCGAAAAACTGCCGCAGGAAATCGGAGAACACGCCCTTAAGATCGGCAAAGCTCACATCGGTGTCGATCCACAAGCCCTCAACCTGATGAAACATCGGCGAGTGGGTGGCATCGGAATCCACGCGATACACCCGGCCCGGCGCGATCACCCGAATCGGCGGCTCGTGGGTCTGCATGTAGCGCACCTGGATGGGGCTGGTGTGAGTGCGCAGCAAAAGGCCTTCGGCGTTTTCCAGATAGAAGGTGTCGTGCATCGACCGCGCCGGGTGGTTTTCCGGGGTGTTGAGCGCGGTGAAATTATGAAAATCGGTTTCGATCTCGGGGCCGTCAGCCACATCAAAGCCGATCGAGCGGAACAGCGCTTCGATACGCTCCAGGGTGCGCGTCACCGGATGCAGGCCGCCACTTGGCGCACCTCGGCCAGGCAGCGTGATGTCGAGCGCTTCGGCTTTGAGCTGGGCTTCCAGCGCTGCCGCTTTGAGCGCGGCGCGGCGGGCTTCGAGTGCAGCTTCGACCGCTTCCTTGGCGCGATTGATGGCAGCGCCCGCGGTCTTTTTTTCTTCCGGCGGGAGCTTGCCCAAGCCTTTCAAAAGCTCGGTGATCGAGCCGGTCTTGCCCAGGTATTTTGCCTTGGCTTGTTCGAGCAGCGCGGGGTCTGTGATCGACTCAAATTCCGCCTGCGATGATGCGATTACTTGATCGAGATCCTGCATGGTCCAGTCACAAAAAAAGGAGGCGAGCGCCTCCTTTTTTCTGTTGCCTTAAAGTGGGTTAGGCAGCCAGCTTGGCGCGGGCCTGGTTGGCAAGCGCGGCGAAGGCGGGCTTATCGAACACGGCCAGGTCGGCCAGCACTTTGCGATCGACTTCCATCGCGGCCTTCTTGAGACCATTCATGAAGTTGCTGTAGTTCAGACCCAGCTCACGCGCAGCGGCGTTGATACGGGCGATCCACAGGGCGCGGAACTGACGCTTGCGCTGACGGCGGTCACGATAAGCATATTGACCGGCCTTCATCACCGCCTGTTTGGCGATGCGATAGACATTATTGCGACGGCCCCGATAGCCCTTGCTTTGAGCAAGGACCTTCTTGTGACGGGCACGAGCGGTAACACCACGTTTGACGCGAGGCATGTCAGATCTCCTTAAGCGTAGGGCAGCATGGCGCGGATGCTCTTTTCATCCGACGCATGGATTTCAGTGATGCCACGCAGCTGACGCTTGGATTTCGTGGTCTTCTTGGTGAGGATGTGGCGCTTGAACGCCTGACCCCGCTTGATGCCGCCGGATGCGCGCACGAGGAAGCGCTTGGTGGCAGCCTTTTTGGACTTCATCTTGGGCATGAAATACTCCAGTTTTTTAACATGACCGCAGGTGGTGGGCTTCACGCACACACTTCACAAACCTGCAACCACTTGTTTTTGGCTCGAGGCCCAACGGCACCCCAAACCTTTCAAGGCCGCGCATTCTACACGAAAGCCGGCCCGAAATGCGAGTGGCGTAGTCACCACACACCGACAACGCCAGAAACTCCGCGGGGTGGGTAGCTTATTACCCACCCCGCCTGGGTGTGCCCCATCTAAACAGGCAATTACTTGCCCTTCTTGGAAGGCGTCATCACCATGATGAGCTGGCGGCCTTCCATCTTGGGGAACTGCTCGACCGTGGCGTATTGCTCAAGGTCGGCTTTCACCCGTTCGAGAAGGCGCACGCCGAATTCCTGGTGGGCCATTTCACGCCCGCGGAAACGCAGGGTGATCTTGGCTTTGTCACCATCTTGCAGAAAGCGGATCAGATTACGCAGTTTGATCTGATAATCACCTTCGTCGGTACCGGGGCGAAATTTAACTTCCTTCACCTGCACCTGTTTCTGCTTGAGCTTGGCTTCGTGGGCCCGCTTGGCTTCCTGGTACTTGAATTTGCCAAAATCCATCAGCCGGCACACCGGCGGCTGGGCGAGAGGCGCTATCTCCACGAGATCTACGCCAGCCTCTTCGGCCATTTGCATGGCTTGGCGGGTAGAAACGATACCAATTTGCTCACCCTCTAAACCGACAAGACGGATCTCGGCAATGGTGATTTCTTCGTTGATGCGCTGCGCTTTTTGCTGAGCGATGGTTACAGTCTCCAGTGAATTAAATTACGCCGCGGGCCCCGTGGGCTGTGAGGACACAACCCGATCATCACGCTCAAGCTTCAAGCGATCGATCAATGATTCAAGAGGCATTTGACCGAGGTCTTGACCACCCCGGACGCGCACGGCAACCAAACCTGCTGCTTTCTCCTTATCGCCTACGACGACATGGTAGGGCAGCTTCTGTACGCTATGTTCGCGTATTTTATAGGTAATTTTTTCCCCGCGCAAATCGGGTACGGCACGTAGCCCAGCCTGCCTCAAGGCACGGGCCACATCACATGCATAATCGGCCTGCGCTTCAGAGATATTCATCACCACCACTTGCACCGGTGAGAGCCACAAAGGGAAGTTGCCGGCGTAGTTTTCAATGAGAATGCCAATGAAGCGTTCCATCGATCCGAGAATCGCCCGGTGCAGCATCACGGGCCGTTTGCGGGTGTTGTCTTCGGCCACATATTCCGCGCCCAAACGCTCGGGCAACACAAAATCGAGCTGCATGGTGCCGCACTGCCAGGAGCGGCCCAGCGCGTCTTTGATGTGGTATTCGATTTTCGGGCCGTAGAAGGCGCCCTCGCCCGGTAATTCTTCCCACTGCATGCCGGATGCTGAAAGCGCCGCACGCAGCCCCGCTTCAGCGCGGTCCCAGGTGTCATCACTACCGGCGCGCTTTTCAGGCCGCAGCGACAATTTCACCGCCACATCGGTAAAGCCAAAATCGCCATAGACCTTCATCAGCAGGCGATTGAATTCGCTCACCTCTGCGGTGATCTGCGATTCCTCGCAGAAAATATGCGCGTCGTCCTGCACAAAACCACGCACACGCATCAGCCCATGCAAGGCACCCGAGGGCTCGTTGCGATGGCAAGAACCGAATTCAGCGAGCCGCAGCGGCAGATCGCGATACGAGCGCAAGCCGTGATTGAAAATCTGCACATGCCCCGGACAATTCATCGGCTTGATCGCGTAATCGCGCTTTTCCGATTCGGTGGTGAACATGTTGTCGCGATAGTTATCCCAGTGGCCGGATTTTTCCCACAGCGTGCGGTCCATCACCAGCGGGGTTTTCACTTCCTGATAGCCCGCTTCGGTGAGCAGCGTGCGCATGTATTGCTCCACCTGCTGCCACACCGTCCAGCCCTTGGGGTGCCAGAACACCATGCCCGGCGCTTCGTCCTGCATGTGGAAGAGATCGAGGTGCTTGCCCAAGCGACGATGGTCGCGCTTCTCGGCTTCTTCGAGCATATGCAGATACGCATCCTGCTCGTCTTTTTTCGCCCAGGCGGTGCCGTAGATGCGCTGAAGCATTTCATTGCGCGCATCGCCCCGCCAATAAGCGCCGGCCACCTTCATCAGCTTGAAGACTTTGAGCTTGCCAGTGGAGGGCACATGCGGGCCGCGGCACAGATCGACAAAATCGCCTTCGCGATACAAGGACACATCTTCGCCCGCCGGAATGGAGGCGATGATCTCGGCCTTGTAGTGCTCGCCGATGGATTTGAAGAATGCCACCGCCTCATCGCGCGGCAGCACTTCGCGGCTCACCGGCAGATCGCGCTTGGCGAGCTCGGTCATGCGCGTTTCGATTTTCTCGAGATCTTCCGGCGTGAAGGGGCGGCTGTAGGAGAAGTCGTAATAAAAGCCGTTGTCGATCACCGGCCCGATGGTCACTTGGGCCTCGGGGAATAATTCCTTCACCGCATAGGCGAGCAAGTGGGCGGTGGAATGGCGGATAACCTCCAGCCCATCGGCATCTTTATCGGTGACAATCGCCAGCGCGGCATTGGCTTCGATGCGGTGGGAGGTATCCACCAGCTTGCCATCGACCTTGCCAGCGATCGCGGCTTTGGCAAGGCCTGGGCCAATCGAAGCGGCCACTTCGGCCACGGTCACGGGGGCGGGGAAACTGCGTTGGGATTGATCGGGAAGCGTGACGACTATGGACACGGCGCGATTCCTTTAGGCATAAAAAAAGTGCGGGGTGAGCGCACTTTTTCGACAGGACCAAATTACGAAGAATTTGGTAGGCGCGATTGGACTCGAACCAACGACCCCCACCATGTCAAGGTGGTGCTCTAACCAGCTGAGCTACGCGCCTGAAGAGCCGCGCATTATATCGGAATGCGCGGGGCGGTCAATTCACTTTGCTTGATTGGTGTGAAATATTTTCGGTGTGATTTTTCAATCCACCTCACCCCACCCATTTGCGCGCATTTCTGAACATCCGCATCCACGGGCTGTCCTCACCCCACTGCGCGGGGTGCCATGACATCTGCACGCTGCGGAACACCCGCTCAGGGTGCGGCATCATGATGGTGAAGCGCCCATCGGCCGTGGTGACCCCGGTGATGCCCTCGGGCGAGCCGTTGGGGTTGGCGGGGTATTTTGTGGCCACCTGGCCGTGATTGTCGACATAGCGCATCGCCACCAGCGGGCCGGGGGATGCAGCGGAAAAGTCCGCGCGCCCTTCACCATGCGACACCACCACCGGCATGCGGCTGCCGGTCATGCCGTCAAACAAGATCGACGGGCTATCGGGGAGCTCCACCATCACCAGGCGCGCTTCGAATTGCTCGCTGCGATTGCGCAAAAATTTAGGCCATGCCGCTGCGCCCGGAATGATCTCGGCCAGATGGCTCATCATCTGGCAGCCATTGCACACCCCCAGCGCAAAGGTATCCGGGCGGGCGAAGAAAGCTTCAAACTGCGCACGCAAGGCATCATTGAAAAGAATCGATTTCGCCCAGCCCTGCCCTGCGCCCAGCACGTCGCCATACGAAAAGCCGCCGCACGCCGCGAGCCCCTTGAAATCGGCCAGCGCGTGACGCCCGGCTTGCAGGTCGCTCATGTGCACATCCACTGCTTCAAAGCCAGCGCGATCAAAAGCGGCGGCCATTTCCACCTGACCATTGACCCCCTGCTCGCGCAGGATCGCCATGCGCGGCCGCGCGAGATTGAGATAGGGTGCGGCCACATCTTGCGCCGGGTCAAAGCTGACTGTCGCTGACAAACCCGGGTCATCGGTGCGGGCGAGCGACTCGAATTCTTCATCCACGCTGGCGGCATCATCACGCAGCCGGGCGATGCGGAAACTCGTTTCCGACCACAGCTGCATCAGCCGCACGCGCGATTCGGAATACACGAGTTTGGCGTGATGCCAGAGGCGAATTTCATCGCGATCATTGGGCGTGGCGATGGCGTGCACACAGGCCGACAAGCCTACTTCGCGCAACAGCTCCATCACGCGCGAACGCTGATCGAGGCGAATCTGAATCACCGCGCCCAACTCTTCAGCAAACAGCGCCGCCAGCACGTTGTCCGAGAGGCGCCCCTTCAACGTATCAGGCTTCTTATTAAGCGAATCGACATCGCTCAACATCTGATCCCAAGCCACGGTATCGAGATTCACCGACAGCCCGCAATGCGAGGCAAACGCCATCTCAGCCAAGGTGGCAAACAAACCGCCGTCTGAGCGATCGTGATAGGCAAGCACCAGTCCTTCCTCACGCAAGCGCTGGATGCCGGTGAAAAATTTCTTGATGAGCTCGGGCTCGATATCCGGCACATGCTCGCCCACCGATTCATAGGCCTGCGCCAAGGCCGAGCCGCCCAGGCGATTTTTGCCGCCGCCCAAATCGATGAGCAGCAATTCGGTCTCCACGCCCGCTTCGATCTTGAGCTGCGGGGTGAGCGTGCGACGCACGTCCCCCACTGGTGCGAAGGCGGTGACAATCAAGGACAAGGGCGCGATCACCTGACGCGATTCGCCATTTTCTTGCCAGGCGGTTTTCATCGAGAGACTATCCTTGCCCACCGGAATGCCCACGCCAATCGCCGGACAGAATTCCAGGGCCACGGCTTTAACGGTTTCAAACAAGGCGGCGTCTTCACCACGATGTCCGGCGGCGGCCATCCAGTTGGCCGAGAGCTTGACGCGATCAAGCGACACCACATCGGCTGCAGCCAGATTGGTGATCGCCTCCCCCACCGCCATGCGCCCCGAAGCGGGGCCATTCAAGGTGGCCAATGGCGTGCGCTCGCCCATCGCGAAGGCTTCACCGAGGTAGCCCTCAAATGACATGGCCGTCACCGCGCAATCGGCCACCGGCACCTGCCAGGGCCCCACCATCTGATCGCGGGCAGTGAGCCCGCCCACGCTTCGATCGCCGATGGTGATCAGGAAATTTTTCGCCGCCACCGCAGGCACGCGCAGCACACGCTCCACCGCGTCGGCAAGATCGATGTGCGTCATATCAAAGGGCGGCGGATACACGCGGCGGCTGGCGACATTGCGCTCCATGCGCGGCGGCTTGCCGAGCAGGGTATCCATCGGCATATCGACCGCGTTATTGCCAAAGTGCGCATCTTCCACACGCAGCTGGCCGTCATCGGTCGCCACGCCCAGCACCGCGAAGGGGCAGCGCTCGCGCTCGCACAGGGCGCGGAACACATCGAGCTTCGCCGGTGGAATAGCCAGCACATAGCGCTCTTGCGCTTCGTTACACCAGATCTCGCGCGGGCTCATGCCGGATTCTTCGATCGGCACTTCGCGCAACTTGAATACCGCGCCGCACCCCGCGCCATGTGCCAATTCCGGCAGCGCATTGGACAAGCCCCCTGCGCCCACATCGTGAATCGCGAGAATCGGGTTGTCGGCACCCAGCTGCCAGCAGCGGTCGATCACTTCCTGCGCGCGGCGCTCAATCTCTGGGTTGCCGCGCTGAACGGAGGCGAAATCGAGATCCGCGGTGTTGGTGCCGGTGGTCATGGAAGACGCCGCGCCGCCACCCAAACCAATCAACATCCCCGGACCACCCAGCTGCACCAGCAAGGTGCCGGCGGGGAAGATTTCCTTGAAGGATTGCTGCGCGTCGATCACGCCCAAACCACCGGCAATCATGATCGGCTTGTGATAGCCGCGCACTTCGCCTTGCACCTCTTGTTCGAAGGTGCGGAAATAGCCGGTGAGATTGGGCCGACCGAATTCATTATTGAAAGCGGCGGCACCAATCGGGCCTTCGATCATGATGTCCAGCGCAGAAGCAATGCGCTCGGGCCGGCCGTA
>JBEAUN010000042.1:0-2625 GCA_041161415.1 Pseudomonadota bacterium
GCGTTGCGCGCTGAGTTTTTCGAGCGTGGCGGCAAAGCTCGCCAGCCGTTCGCGTTCTTGCGCCACCACAGCGGCAGGCGCCCGATCCACGAAGCTCGCGTTGGAAAGCTTGCCTTCAGCCTTGGCGATTTCAGCGGTCAGCCGATCGATCTCCTTCCCCAGCCGCTCGCGCTCTGCGGCCACATCGATTTCCACCTTCAGCATCAAGCGAAAATCGCCGACCACTTCGATGGGCGCATCGGTGTCCGGGAGACTCGCACCGCTGCCGCTCACTTCCGAGAGCTTGCCCAGCGCGGTCAAATATGGCGCCACACGCGACACCGCTTGCGCCTCGCCCGCCACGATCAGCGGCACGCGTTGGGCCGGCGAGAGATTCATCTCGCCGCGCAAGCTGCGAGTGGCATTCACCATCGCTTTGAGTTGCGTCGTGAAGGCCTCGGCGGCTTCGTCGATTTTTTCCAGCTGCGCTTGCGGATAAGCCTGCAAGGCAATGCTCTCGCCACTTGCGCCTGCGGCCGGGGCCACCTTTTGCCAGAGCTCTTCGGTGATGAAGGGCATCACCGGGTGCGCCAAGCGCAGCACCGTTTCCAGCACCCGCACCAAGGTGCGGCGGGTGGCGCGTTGCTGGGCGGGGGATCCTGCTTGCAGCTGCACCTTGGCGAGCTCGAGATACCAGTCGCAGTATTCATCCCAGACAAATTCATAGATCTCGCGGGCGAGCAAATCGAAGCGGTATTCATCGAAGTGCTTGGCGACCGCAGCCTCGGCGCGCTGCAAGCGGCTGATCACCCATTTATCGGCGAGCGAAAAATCCAGCTCGCCAGTGAGCCCGCAGTCTTGCCCTTCGCAATTCATCATCACGAAGCGGGTGGCGTTCCACAGCTTGTTGCAGAAATTGCGATAGCCCTCGCAGCGGGAAAGATCGAATTTGATATCCCGACCGGGCGAGGCGAGCGAGGCATAGGTGAAGCGCAGCGCATCGGTGCCAAAGGCGGGAATGCCATCAGGAAATTCGCGCCGGGTGCGTTTTTCAATCGCTTCGGCCTGCTTGGGATTCATCAGCCCCGTGGTGCGTTTTTTGATGAGCGAAGCCAGATCAATGCCGTCGATCAAGTCGATCGGGTCGAGCACATTGCCCTTCGATTTCGACATCTTCTGACCTTCTGCATCGCGAATCAGGCCATGCACATACACATGACGGAAAGGAATCTTGCCGGTGATGTGCTGGGTCATCATCACCATCCGCGCGACCCAGAAGAAGATAATGTCAAAGCCGGTGACGAGCACCGAGGAGGGCAGATACATATCCAGCGCGGGGTTGGATTTCGCCGGGTAATCCGGTGTCCAATCGAGCGTCGAAAACGGCCAGAGCGCGGAGGAATACCAGGTGTCCAGCACATCGTCATCACGCCTGAGCGGCCCGCTTACACCGGCCTCGTGCGCCATCGCCAGCGCCTCGGATTCGTTGTGCGCCACGAAGACCTCGCCGTTTGGCGCATACCAGGCGGGAATCTGATGCCCCCACCACAACTGGCGTGAAATACACCAATCCTGAATATTATTGAGCCACTGGTTGTAGGTATTCACCCAATGCTCGGGGTAGAACTTCACCTCGCCTGAAGCCACCACCTCGAGCGCTTGTTCGGTGATCGATTTGCCTTGCGCGCCGGGTTTGGTCATGGCCACAAACCACTGATCGGTGAGCATCGGCTCGATCACCACGTTCGTGCGATCGCCGCGTGGCACCATCATCTTGTGCGGCTTCATCGATTCAATCAGCCCGGCGGCTTCCAGGTCAGCCACCACTTTCTTGCGTGCGTCATAGCGATCTAGCCCGCCATAAACAGCGCTCACCTCATCACGGATGCGGGCATCGAGCGTGAAGATATTGATGAGCGGCAGGCCATGACGCTGGCCCACGGCATAGTCATTGAAATCATGCGCCGGGGTGATTTTCACGCAGCCGGTGCCAAAGGCGGGGTCGACATAGTCATCCGCAATCACCGGAATCTCGCGATCGGAAAGCGGCAGGCGCAGCATCTTGCCCACCAGTGCGGTGTAGCGCGCATCTTCCGGATGCACCGCCACGGCCGCATCGCCCAGCATGGTTTCCGGCCGCGTGGTGGCCACCACCAAATGCCCGCTGCCATCGGCCAGCGGATAGCGGATATGCCAAAGATGCCCGTCTTCTTCCTCGCTCACCACCTCAAGATCGGAGACGGCTGTCAGCAGCTTGGGGTCCCAATTCACCAGCCGCTTGCCGCGATAAATCAGCCCCTCGCGGTAAAGCCGCACGAAGGTCTCGGTGACGATTTTCGAGAGCCCCTCGTCCATGGTGAAACGCTCGCGCGACCAATCCGGCGAGGTGCCCAAGCGCCGCATCTGGCGCGTGATGGTGCCGCCGGAATACGCCTTCCAATCCCACACCCGCTCAAGGAATTTCTCGCGCCCCAGATCATGACGGGAAATGCCTTCCGCATCGAGCTGGCGCTCGACCACGATCTGCGTGGCAATGCCCGCATGATCAGTGCCGGGCTGCCAGAGGGTATTGAAACCGCGCATACGGTAATAACGGGTGAGCGCATCCATCAGCGTCTGGTTGAAGCCATGCCCCATGTGCAAAGT
>JBEAUN010000057.1:0-3555 GCA_041161415.1 Pseudomonadota bacterium
CATCATGGCGGTCTCGGCCATGGAGAAAAAACCGGAGATGATGAGGAGGATGCAAAGCGCAGTGAGCTGCGCCGATAAGGGAACGTCGTTCAAGGGTGTGCCGTGGGCAGGGAAGGTGTGGGTATTGTCGCGCCAGATTGCGGATTGTCAAGCTGCGGGGGGCGCTTGCCAAGGCCGGCAGACGGTGAAAGCTCGCAGACCCGATTCAAGCGCTGCGCCCTAACAAGGTTTCCAGCACGAAATGGGTGCCAACATAGGCCAGCAGCAAACTCAAAAACCCTGCGAGCGTCCAGTGCAGGGCCGTGCGGCCCCGCCAGCCTCGCCATTGTCGGCCTGCCAAAAGCACCCCGAAGATCACCCATGAGGCGAGGGCGAAGATGGTCTTGTGATCCAGCCGCAGTGCGCGGCCAAACAGCTCTTCCGAAAACACCACGCCTGAAATCAGCGTCAAGGTGAGCAGCGCAAACGAAACAGCAATCAGACGAAACAGCAGCGACTCCATCGCGAGCAAGGGCGGCACACCTTCGAGCACCCGGGAAAAACGCCGTTCGTGCAAACGCTTCTCTACATACGCCATGAGCAAGGCATGCAGCGCAGCCATCGTCGCGAGCGCATAGGCCAGCATGGCCACCAAAAAATGCGCTGTGAACAGTCCAGGTTGGGCATACGCAATCGGGCTTCCCGGCGACGCCAGGGGGAGGAGTGAAGCGAT
Organism: Pseudomonadota bacterium; assembly: GCA_041161415.1. Classification (GTDB taxonomy): domain Bacteria; phylum Pseudomonadota; class Gammaproteobacteria; order Burkholderiales; family Rhodocyclaceae; genus JBEAUN01. Next base: position 713 of record JBEAUN010000057.1, read on the forward strand.
GCCAGCCGATGGCAGCACCATCATCTGCAGCATGGCCAGCCTATTTTGCCAGTGCTCAAGCCAATACACCACGGCCGCTATCCAGAGCGTCAAAGATGCCGCTGCGCCCCAGCCAAAGCGCAGCACGCCCGAGGAGAAAAGCGCCTGCTGCAACACCGCCGCATGCAAAGCGAGCGGCACCAGACAAGCCAGTTGCTCAATCCACAGGCTTGAAGAGGGGGTTGCGCCTCGGCTGCTCCGCCAGAAATGCACGCCTAGCAGGAGATAGCAGGCCAGAGCGAGGAGATGAAGTAAAATGTCCATTCGAGCAAGTCTACCCCAACTCAACCCCACTACTGCAGGTCTTCTCTCATGCTGGATAACCTCACTCAACGCTTGGCCCGTGTCGTTAAAACGGTGCGCGGTCATGCGCGCCTTAGCGAAGACAATATTCAAGACGCCCTGCGTGAAGTGCGCCTGGCTTTGCTGGAGGCTGATGTGGCGCTGCCGGTGGTCAAGGATTTCATCAGCCGCGTGAAGGAAAAAGCGGTGGGTGAAGAAGTGATCGGTTCGCTCACTCCCGGCCAGGCGCTGATTGGGGTGGTGCATCGCGAGCTCACCGGGTTGATGGGCGGCGCGCAGGCTGCATTGAGCTTTGCCACGCAGCCACCGGCCATCATCCTCATGGCCGGTTTACAGGGCGCGGGCAAAACCACCACCACCGGCAAGCTCGGCAAGTTGCTGCGCGAAACCCAGAAGAAAAAAGTGCTGGCGGTGTCCTGCGACGTTTATCGCCCCGCGGCGATTGAGCAGCTCAGAAGTGTTTCCGAACAGGCGGGTATTGATTTCTTTCCCTCCAGCCCCGAACAAAAGCCTGTGGATATTGCCCGTGCTGCGATTGATTTTGCCAAGCGGCATTTTCATGATGTGCTGCTGATCGACACCGCTGGCCGGCTGGCGATTGATGAGGCCATGATGGCGGAAATCCGCGCGCTGCATGCTGCGGTCAATCCGATTGAGACCTTGTTCGTGGTCGATGCCATGCTGGGGCAGGATGCGGTGAACACCGCGCGCGCTTTCAATGAGGCCTTGCCGCTCACCGGCGTGGTGCTCACCAAGCTCGATGGCGACGCCCGCGGCGGTGCTGCGCTCTCGGTGCGTCATGTCACTGGCAAACCAATCAAATTCGCCGGCGTGGGGGAAAAGCTCACTGGGCTTGAAGAATTTCACCCCGAGCGCATGGCCTCTCGCATCCTGGGCATGGGCGATATTCTGGGCCTGGTCGAAGACGCGCGCCGTGGCCTGGATGAAGAAAAAGCCCGCGCGTTCGCGCAGAAGGTTAAATCCGGCAAGGGTTTTGACCTCAATGATTTCAAGGAGCAGATCGGCCAAATGCGCAAGATGGGCGGGCTGTCTTCAATGATTGAAAAACTCCCCGCGCAATTTGCGCAAGCAGCGCAACAACTCCAAGGCGGGGCGGAAGATAAAGCGATTCGCCGCATCGAAGGCATCATCAATTCCATGACCCCGCAAGAGCGTGCCAAGCCCGAGATCATCAAGGCCTCGCGCAAGCGGCGCATCGCTTTGGGCGCGGGCGTTCAGGTGCAGGATGTCAATCGCCTGCTCACGCAATTTGAGCAGACGCAAAAGATGATGAAGCAGTTTTCAAAGGGCGGCATGCAAAAGCTCATGCGCGGCATGAAAGGCTTGATGCCCGGGATGCGGTGATAGGCTCGGGGTGCCGTTCAGCGCGCGGCCAAGCGGGTGTTCCACTCCCAATTCCGCTTCCAGGCGGCATAAACGGCATTGGGGTATTTCGCTTGGCCGAGGCTGCCGTTGTAGCGCCCTAGGGCCCGGAATAAATCGCCTTTTTCGATGTCGAGGTAGTGGCGCAAAATCGTGCAGCCATAGCGCAGATTGGTGCGCATATGAAAAAGGTTGTTGTCTTTCGAGCCGATGGATTTCACCCAGAATGGCATCACCTGCATGTAGCCTCGCGCGCCGACGCTGGAGACGGCGTATTTGCGAAACCCGCTTTCTACCTGTATGAGCCCCAGCACCAATTGCGGATCAAGCCCGGCGCGGGTGGCTTCGTAATGCACAGCCTTCAGGAATTCCATCCGCCCCTCGGTATCCGGCATGTATTTGGCAAGCCGAGCCGACATCGCGCCCAACCACGCCTCGCGCTCGGCCGGGCTTGAGAAAATCGGCTCGGGCGAGGCCATGTCGGCAATCGAGCTATGCAGCGCGGCCTGCACGCTGGCGGCCAGCGGTTCGTAGCGCTGGCCGCCCGCCCAGGCAGACGTCGATAGCAAGCTCAGAATGATCAGGTGTTTGAATGTCCTCATAGGCGGCTAGGTTGCCAAGTTATGCCGAGAGTTTCCCTTTCATGAAGGCGGCGATCTCGCTTTGTGCAAGCTTGGTGGCTTGGGCATCGGTGCGGGCTTGGTATTCCACCTCGCCATTGGCCAGGCCTCGATCACCGATCACCACCCGGTGCGGGATGCCGATCAATTCCCAATCGGCAAACATCACGCCGGGGCGCTCATCCCGATCATCCAGCAGCACCTCAAAGCCATCGGCCACGAGCGCTTGGTAAAGCGCATCCGCCGCGGCCTTCACAGCCGCCGATTTATGGTAGCCCACCGGCACGATCACAGCCGCAAACGGGGCGATGGCCTGGGGCCAGACGATGCCGCGCTCATCGAAATTCTGCTCGATTGCCGCGCCCACGATGCGCGATACGCCGATGCCATAGCAGCCCATTTCCATCACCTGCGGCTGGCCTTGCTCGTTGAGGAAGGTAGCGTTGAGCGCAGCGGCATACTTGGTGCGCAGTTGGAAAATATGCCCGACTTCGATGC
>JBEAUN010000165.1:0-4010 GCA_041161415.1 Pseudomonadota bacterium
GAGATGGTGGCAGATTTCTGCGCCGGGGCAGGGGGCAAGACACTGGGCCTGGGCGCGCTGATGCGTTCCACCGGCCGGCTTTATGCCTTTGATGTCTCGGAAAAGCGCTTGTCGCGCTTGAAGCCGCGTCTTGCCCGTTCAGGGCTTTCCAATGTGCACCCGGTGTGTCTCTCCAGCGAAAACGACAATCGCGTCAAACGCCTGGCGGGCAAGCTCGATCGGGTGTTGGTGGATGCGCCCTGCAGCGGCTTGGGCACCTTACGCCGCAACCCCGATCTCAAATGGCGCCAAAGCCCGGAATCCGTCGCGCAGTTGGTGCGAAAGCAGCAGGGCATTCTGAACGCCGCCTCGCGATTAGTGAAGCCGGGCGGGCGACTGGTGTATGCCACCTGCAGCATCTTGCCGCAGGAAAACGAAGAAGTGGTGGAAGCCTTCCTCGCGGCCAATCCGCAGTTTGTCCTGCAAGATGCCGCGCAGGTGATGCAATCGCTCAAAATCCCGGTGAATACAGGGCAATACCTGCGCTTGGCCCCGGTCTCGCACGGCACGGATGCCTTTTTCGCGGCGGTGCTGGAGCGTGTCCGCACGGCCCCCGACATGTCCGCCGAGGATGAAATCTCCATCACCGCACTATTGCCCGACGAGGGCGAATCAAGCGCCGATGATGAGGAGGCCCTATCAACGCCCCCGCTGGATTGATGCTGCGATTGCGCAGGGCCCGGGCGGCGGGGCTTGCGCTTGCCTTGTGCGCCTGGCTGGCGCTGCCCGGCGAGAGCCTGGCGCTCGACCCGACGCCGCTTCGCGCGCTGCCCGCCACCGGCACCATCGAGCCGCTTTTCTCCCCCTGGCAGGACACCGAAGCACGCATTGTCGAGCTGATTGGGCAGGCGCGGCGCGAGATCTTCATGCAGGCGTTTTTATTCACCAGTCGCCCGATCGCCGCGGCCTTGATCGAGGCGCATCAGCGCGGGGTAAAGGTCGAAGTGCTGGCGGATATCGAGATGAATGGCAAGGGCGATCGCAGCCAGATTCCGCTTCTCGCTGCCGCCGGGCTGCCGGTGTTGCTCGAGACGCGCTATTCCTCAGCGCACAATAAAGTGATCCTGATCGACCCCCGCGAAGCAGATTCAACCCTCATCACCGGCAGTTACAATTTCACTTTTTCAGCCCGCATGAAAAACGCGGAAAACACCCTGGTGCTGCGCGGCAACCCGGCGCTCGCCAGTGCCTATCTTGCCAACTGGCAACGCCATCGGCGGGATGCGACCCCCTGGGCGCTGCGTGAGTCCGCATCCGAGCGTGCTCCTGAAACCTGGAAACCAAGGCCTGCGAATGATTGAAACCGACGCCTCGCGACTCCTTGCCGCCATCGAACACGGCTACCCGCAGCCAGATCTTTTCTGGCAACTGGGCCTGCTTGCCTTAAGCCTCTTGATTGCCGCGATCTTTGCCCGGGCGGTGCGCTCACGCGCGCGCAAGGACGGCGAGGACAGCCTCGCGCTCGATCTGGGCAAAGGCGGCTTGAGACGGCTTGCCTTTGCGCTGATAGCCGGGGTTCTCGTGGCGCTTGCCCATTTCGCGATGAAAAGCATCGGCACGATGCGGGTGGAGATTCTCGCCGTCTCGCTCACCTTGCTGCTGGCGTGGGCGTTGATCCGGACGGTGGTGTATGCACTCCATGTGGGTTTCGTCTCGCCCTCCGGGTGGCTGTCCCGTTTCGAGCGCTGGCTGGCGGTGATCGTCTGGCTCGGGGTGGCGTTGCATTTGGTGGGCCTCTTGCCCGGCGTGATCGAAACGCTGGAATCCGTGAGTTTTCGCGTCGGCAAACAAAACCTCACGCTGTGGATGATGTTGCAAGGCGCCGCCACGGTGGTGGTGACGGTGATCGTGGCGCTGTGGTTGGGCGGCTTGATCGAATCCCGGCTGATGGCCACCGAGGGGCTCGATGCCAATCTACGGCTGGTTTTTTCGCGGGTCACCAAAACCCTGCTGGTGACTATCTCGGTGATGATCGCGCTGCCGATGGTGGGCATCGATCTCACCACGCTGTCGGTCTTCGGTGGCGCCCTGGGCGTAGGCTTGGGGTTTGGCTTACAGAAAATCGCGGCGAATTATGTCTCCGGTTTCATCATCTTGCTCGATCGATCGATTCGCATCGGCAACATGATCAGCGTGGGCAATGACCGCGGCGTGGTCACGCAGATCACCACCCGCTATTCGGTGCTGCAAAACCTGAATGGCCCGGAAATCATCGTGCCTAATGAAATGCTGATGGGCACGGTGGTGCTGAATGAAACCTACAGCAACCCCAAGATTCGCCTCGGGGTGAGCCTGCAGGTGGATTACAAGACCGATGTCGATCAGGCCCTGCGCATCCTGGAGGCGGCAGCCCGCGCTCATCCGCGCACCTTGTCCGAGCCGGCACCTACGGCTTTCCTCGCCTCATTTGCCGACAGCGGCATCAATCTTGAAATTGGTTTCTGGATTGCTGACCCACAAGAAGGTAGTCTTAATATCAGGTCGGATATTTCGCGCGACATCCTGCGCCGCTTCCGCGCCGAGGGCATTGAAATTCCCTATCCGCAGCGCGAGGTGCGGATTGTCGGCGGGGGCGGCACCGGCGTCGCGGGATGATCTGGATCAAGGCGGGGCTGCGCCATGATCTGCGCCCAGTGTTGCTTTCGCCCGGACTCGCGTAGAATCCGCGCTGTTTCTACAAACAAGGAAACCTCATGTTTTCAGGTGTTTTCGAATTAAGCTTCTGGAGTTGGCTGGGGGTGATGCTGGTACTCACCCACATCACCATCGCTTCAGTTACCATCTTTTTGCATCGCCATCAGGCGCATCGCTCGCTGGAGCTGCACGCCATCCCCAGCCATTTCTTCCGCTTCTGGCTATGGCTCACCACTGGCATGGTCACCAAGGAATGGGCTGCCATTCACCGCAAGCACCACGCCAAATGCGAAACCGCCGAAGATCCGCACAGCCCTCAGCAGCTGGGCATCAACCGTGTGTTGTGGGGCGGGGTGTTCCTGTATGTGAAAGAATCCCGCAACAAGGAAACCATGGAGCGCTACGGCCATGGCACGCCGGATGACTGGATGGAGCGCAATGTCTATGTGCCCGGCCAGAAGATCGGCATCCTCATCATGCTGAGCCTGAATATTGTGCTCTTCGGGCTGGTGCCCGGCGTGCTGATGTGGGGCGTGCAGATGCTCTGGATTCCCTTCTGGGCGGCCGGCGTGATTAATGGCTTGGGGCATTTTTGGGGTTATCGCAATTTCAAATGTGCCGACGCCAGCACCAATCTTCTGCCTTGGGGCATCCTGATTGGTGGCGAAGAGCTGCACAACAACCACCACTCCTTTGCCACCTCGGCCAAGCTGTCGTCCAAGTGGTATGAATTCGATATCGGTTGGCTGTACATCCGCATCCTCGAAACCCTGGGCTTGGCGCGGGTGAAGAAGACCATCCCGCAGCCGCGCTTTGCCGCTGCCCGCAAGGTGGTCGATCTGGATATGCTGCAAGTCATCATCACCCATCGTTACGATGTGATGAGCCGCTACATGAAATCCTTGAGCGCCATCTACCGCGAGGAAGCCGCCAAGCTTGCTGCGTCGGTCGATGCCGGGCAATTGAAGCGCGTTAAGGGCTGGCTGCATCTTGAGGAAAGCGAATTGCAGGCGCAGGACAAACAGCAGCTCGATTCCGTGCTCGCCAAGAGCGGCCGGTTGGCCAAGGTCTATGAGATGAAAAACGAGCTTTCTGCGCTTTGGGAGCGTTCCACCGCCACCCGCGAGCAGCTCGTGAAGCAACTGAACGACTGGTGCGCCCGGGCCGAAGCCTCCGGCATCGCCCAGTTGCAGGAGTTCTCCGGCCGCCTGCGCTGCTACGCGGCCTAACGAGTCTTCTGCGTATCAAAAGGCCCACAGGCGCGATGCCGGTGGGCCTTTTTAATTTGAACCCCGGAGAAAATGATGAATGACGCCTTCACCCTGAGTGTGCCGCTG
>JBEAUN010000105.1:0-4226 GCA_041161415.1 Pseudomonadota bacterium
AGGCATCCCAGCGCCAATTAAATCTGCGCACCCAGCCCATCGAGGAGGGCGCACACCCACGCGCCATTGAGCTCATGGCCCGGGTGGGGATGGACCCGAATAGCAGCGGCAAGGTGCAAGCCATCAATGCCGGCCGCATCGCGCCAGGCCCGCGTGGCTTGCCTGTCCCCGGCCAGCGGGTGCGCGAGGGCGAGTTGCTCGCCACGCTTTTGCCTTCATCCGGCCCGCTTGAAAAATCCAGCCAAGCCGCGCAGATCGCCGAATTGAAAGCCGCCCAGGCGCTCGCCGAACATCGCCTCCAGCGCTTGCAAGCCTTGGCAGACACCGTGCCGCAAAAAGAAATCGAAGCCGCGCAAAGCGAGTCTTCAGCCCTGGCCCAGCGTATCAAGGCGCTCAGCGCCGGCCAATCCAGCCGCGAGCCGCTAATCGCGCCGGTTTCAGGCGTGATCGCCTCGGCGCAGGTGGTGGCAGGGCAGGTGGTGGATGCGCGTGAATTGATCTTCGAGATCATCAACCCGCAACGCTTTCGCATCGAAGCGGTGAGTTTCGATCCCGCCATGCTGGCCGATGTGGCGCAGGCGTATTTGGTGCAAGACAACCGCCGCATCCCGCTCAAATTCCAAGGCGCGGCAAGGCGGTTCGCTGACCAGGCGCTACCGCTTTATTTCAGCCTGCAATCCCAAGCGGATGAACAGCTCGCGCTGGGCCAGCCGGTGCGCGTGGTGGTGCAAACCGCATCACGCATCAAGGCCTTTGCGGTGCCCGCCAGCGCGTTGCAGAAAAACAGCGCCAACCAAAACATCGTGTGGGTGAAGACCGCACCAGAGCACTTTGCGCCGCGCGTTGTCACTTTCGAACCGCTCGATGGCGTGCATGTCGCCCTGCGCGCTGGCCTTGCCGCGGGCGATAAGGTGGTCACCCAAGGCGCCAATCTTTTGAATCAGGTGCGCTGACATGTTCAAATTTTTGCTCGAAGCCAGCCTCAATAATCGCTTGCTGGTGATGATCGCGAGCGTGGTGCTGATGGTTTGGGGCGCGCAGATCTTGTCGCGCATGCCGGTGGATGTGTTTCCCGATCTGAATAAGCCCACCGTCACGCTCATGACCGAAGCCGGCGGCATGGCCAGTGAAGAGGTGGAGCAGCTCATCAGCATTCCGCTGGAAACCACCTTGAATGGCCTGCCCGGCGTGGAATCAGTGCGCTCGGTGTCTTCTGCGGGTTTGTCGTTCATTTATGTCACCTTCAATTGGCAGACCGATGTCTATCGCGCGCGGCAGATGGTGTCCGAGCGGCTGGTTGCGATGGAGCAGGGCTTGCCCGCCGGCATCACGCCGCACATGGGCCCGATCAGCTCGATCATGGGCGAGATCATGCAGATCGCGATTCCCATCGATGTGCAAAAAGTCTCGCCGATGGCAGTGCGCGAATATGCCGATTGGGTATTGCGTCCGCGCTTGATGTCGGTGCCGGGCATCGCCCAAGTCATCCCCATCGGTGGCGAGGTGCGGCAATTCCAAGTGCAGCCGGACACCGCGCGTATGGCGCAGCTTGCCGTCACGCACGACGATCTCGCCGCTGCGCTAAAAGGATTTTCCGCCAACACCTCGGGCGGGTTTCTGGAGCAAAACGGCCGCGAATATCTGATTCGCCATCTGGGGCGCACCGCGCGGCTGGAGGACCTTGCCAATCTTGCGCTCACCGCGCGTCAAGGCCAGCCGATCTTGCTGCGCCAAGTGGCCGATGTGCGTTTTGCCCCCGCACCCAAACGCGGCGATGCAGGATTTGAAGGCCGCCCCGCGGTGATTCTGGGCATCCAGAAACAACCCGATGCCGACACGCTCACCCTCACCCGCGCAGTTGAATCCGCCCTCGAAGGACTGCGCGCCACTTTGCCCGCCGGCATGGAAGCACCACGCGTCACCTTCCGTCAGGCGAGCTTCATCGAAGCCTCGATCAGCAATCTGCATGTGAAACTCATCGGCGCTTCGGTCTTCGTGGCGGTGGTGCTGTTTGTTTTTCTCGGCACACTGCGCCCTACGCTGATCGCACTGACCGCGATCCCGGTGTCGATTCTGGTCAGTGCGCTGGTATTCAAATTCTTTGGCTTGTCCATCAACACCATGACGCTGGGCGGTCTTACAATCGCGATTGGCGGGCTGGTGGATGATGCGGTGGTGGATGTGGAAAACATCCTGCGCCGCTTGAAGGCCCAGCGCGCACGGCATCCGGGTGCGGCCTTTGATCTTCTCGCCTTGGTGAAACACGCCTCGATCGAGGTGCGTTCAGGCGTGGTCTATGCCACCGCGATCATCGTGCTGGTGTTCCTGCCGCTGTTTGCTTTGCCCGGGCTGGAAGGCCGGCTTTTTCTGCCGCTGGGCGTGGCGTTCATTGTGTCTTTGCTGGCGTCGCTCATGGTGTCGGTGACGCTCACGCCGGTGTTGAGTTTTTATCTCCTTCCGCACATCAAACGCATGGATCACAGCGACACCTGGCTGCTGGCCCGGCTCAAAAGCGGCTATGCCAAAGCGCTCCAGAGGCTCCTTGGAAACCCGCGTCCCGCCTTGGTTGCAGCGGCGATCGGCGTGACGGCGGCGGTGATTGCGGTGCCGTTTTTTCCTACCACCTTTCTGCCATCTTTCAATGAAGGCAGCCTGATGATCGGCATGCGGCTGAATCCCGGTGTCACGCTGGATGAATCATCCAAGCTCGCGGCGCGCGCCGAGCAGCTTTTGCGGGCGGTGCCGGAAGTCATTCACGTCGGCCGACGCAGCGGCCGCGCGGAGCTGGATGAACACGCCGAAGGTGTGCATGTGAGTGAATTCGATGTCGCACTCGTGCCGCCCCATACACTCACCCGCAGCCTGGAGGCAGTGCGCGATGATATCCGCAGACGCCTTGCCAGCCTGCCGGCATCCTTTGAAATCGGCCAGCCGCTATCGCATCGCATCGACCACATGCTCTCCGGTGTGCGCTCGCAGATCGCCATCAAGATTTTCGGTGAAGACCTGGATGTGCTGCGTGCCACGGCCGCCCGTGTGAAAGAGGCGCTCTCCGGCATCCCCGGGCTTGCCGATTTGCAAATCGAGAAGCAAGTGCTCGCGCCGCAGATCAAGGTCCACATCGACTACGCCGCCGCCCAGCAATATGGCGTGCCGGCGTCGAAAGTGCTGGCGGTGTTGCAACAGCTGGTCGAAGGCGAAAAAATCGCGCAGGTGGTCGAAGGCAATCGCCGCTTTGCGCTGGTGCTTCGCTTGCCTGGATCCAGCCGCACGCTCGAGGGGCTTTCGCAGATTCTCATCGACACGCCAACCGGCTATGTGCCCCTCTCCAAACTCGCCCGCATCGAAGAGAGCGATGGCCCCAACCAGATCAGTCGCGATGACGGCAAGCGACGCATCGTCATTTCCGCCAACACCCAGCAGCGCGCGCTATCCGAAGTGGTGGCCGACATCCGCCAAGTGCTGGCCAAGACGGCGCTGCCGGAAGGCAGCTTCGTCACCCTGGGCGGCCAATTCGAGGCGCAAGAGCAGGCCTCGCGGTTGATCGCGGTGTTGTCGATCATCTCGCTGGGGCTCATGTTTGCGGTGCTCTATAGCCGCTACCACTCGCTGCGGCTTGCTGCGCTCATCATGGCGAATATTCCGTTGGCATTGGTGGGCGCTGTCATCGGCTTGGGCGTCTCCGGCCAGCCGCTTTCGATCGCGGCCATGGTGGGCTTTGTCACACTCGCTGGCATTGCCGCGCGCAATGGCATTCTCAAGGTGAGCCACTACCTCAATCTGATGCGCTTCGAAGGCGAAATCTTCGATCGCAAGATGATCCTGCGCGGCTCGCTCGAGCGCTTGTGCCCGGTGTTGATGACCGCGCTGGTCACCGCCCTGGCGCTGGCGCCGCTGCTTTTTGAAGCCGAACAACCCGGCACCGAAATCCTCCATCCAGTGGCGGTGGTGATTTTCTCCGGGCTGCTGAGCGCCACCTTGCTGGACACCTTCCTCACCCCGCTGATGTTCTGGCGATTTTGTCGCTCGGACGCAGAGCGCGTGCTGAAAGCGGCGCGCACTGAAGCGTTTTGATTTTTTAAACCTAAAAACCGCAGTTGGGCAGGCTGGAGTGCCTATTTTTTGGGCTGTCTGGCAAGGCGCGACAACGCGGAATGGTCATTCCATTCAAGGCGGAGCAACACAGCCAGGCGGCCCAAAAAACAGGCAATCCGGCGTGCAGCGAT
>JBEAUN010000119.1:0-3670 GCA_041161415.1 Pseudomonadota bacterium
GGACTACCTCGCGCCTTTGGATGACATGCGGTTCGTGATTCACTCGCTTGCTGAGCTTTCTCGGCTCTCCGGCCTTGATGGCTTCGAAGAGGCCACAGAAGACACGGTGGATGCCATTCTCGATGAAGCCGCGAAATTCGCCGGCGGGGTATTGAGCCCGCTCAATCGGGTGGGCGATCGCATCGGCGCGGCGTTCGATCAAGGCCGCGTCACCACGCCACCGGGCTGGCAGGATGCCTATCGGCAGTTCAATGAAGGCGGCTGGGGGGCACTGGGCATCGACCCTGCCCACGGCGGCATGGGGTTGCCGCGGGTGGTGTCGGCTGCGGTGAGCGAGATGTGGAATAGCGCGAATCTCGCTTTTGCGCTTTGCCCGATGCTCACTTCTGGCGCGATCGAGGCTTTGTTGCTGCGCGGGAGTGACGCCTTGAAAGCGCGCTACATTCCGCCGCTGGTGAGTGGGGCTTGGACCGGCACCATGAATCTCACCGAGCCGCAAGCGGGCTCGGATCTCGCTGCGATTCGCACCCGTGCGGAAAAGCAATCCGATGGCAGCTATCGCATTACGGGGCAGAAAATTTACATCACGTACGGTGAGCATGATCTGACCGAGAACATCATCCATATGGTGCTGGCACGCACGCCGGATGCGCCCCCTGGGGTGAAGGGTATTTCGCTTTTTCTGGTGCCCAAGCGGCTCGTTAATGATGATGGCAGCCTGGGGCCGCAGAACGATGTGCGGGCGTTGTCGATCGAACACAAACTTGGCATCCACGCGAGCCCCACCTGTGTGATGGCCTATGGCGAATCAGGCGGCGCCACGGGTTATCTGGTGGGCGAGGAAAATCGCGGCCTTGAGATCATGTTCATCATGATGAATGCCGCGCGTTTTGCGGTCGGCATGGAGGGGCTGGCGCTGGCCGAGCGGGCTTATCAGGCGGCGCGGGATTATGCTCGTGAGCGCGTGCAGGGCGCGAGTGTGTCCGGTGCGCGGGGGGCGATTATCGAGCACCCCGACGTGCGGCGCATGTTGATGCTGATGAAATCGCAAATCGAAGCGATGCGCGCGCTCTCTTATGTGGTGGCGGCAGCGATGGACATGGGCGAGCGCCTCGATGATGAGCCGCGCCGGCGTGTGCAGCAGGGCTTTGGCGAGTTGATGATTCCGGTGATCAAGGGCTGGTTCACTGAGCTTGCCACCGAGATCGCCTCGATCGCGATTCAGGTGCATGGTGGCATGGGATATATCGAAGAAACCGGCGTGGCGCAATTGCTGCGAGATGCGCGCATCACCAGCATCTATGAAGGCACCACCGCGATTCAGGCCAATGACCTCATTGGCCGCAAACTTTCGCGCGACAAGGGCGCTGCGATGCGCGCCGTGTTGGGCGCGATGCATGGCACCGTGGCGGCGCTGATTCCGCATGATGATGAAGCGCTCAATGCCATTCGCGTGCATTTGCTCAATGCCGTGGAAGCGCTCTCGGAAGCGGAGGAATTTTTGGTGGCAGAAAACGGCCGCAATATCGAGAAGGTGTATGCCGGGTCCGTGCCGTTCTTGAAATTGCTCGGCGTGGTGGCTGGCGGCTGGCAGCTGGCACGTGCGGCCTTGCTCTCGGCTGATCGGCTGTCAAAAAACGAAGGCGATGCCGGGTTCTATCAAGCCAAGATCACCACCGCGCGGTTTTACGCCGAGCATGTGTTGCCACAAGCGCTGGGGCTGGCGCGCAGCATCATGTCTGGCGGGCAGAGTGTGATGGCTTTGCCGGTGGAGCGGTTTTAGATCACATCCCGCCATACACCGGCCCCTCGCCGCCTTGCGGCGCCACCCACACGATGTTTTGCGTCGGGTCTTTGATATCGCAGCATTTGCAGTGCAGGCAGTTTTGCGCGTTGATCTGCAGCCGCGGCTGACCGGCCGTTTCCACGATCTCATACACCCCTGCCGGGCAATAGCGCGTCTCGGGGGAGGCATAGCGTTCGAGATTGATCGCGATCGGTGTGGCGGCGTCTTTCAAGGTGAGATGACACGGCTGGTTTTCTTCGTGATTGGTGCCGGAGAGAAACACCGATGACAGCCGATCGAAGGTGAGCGTGCCATCGGGCTTCGGGTAGTCGATCGGCGTGGCGTGGCGGGCATCGATGAGTGTGGTGTGATCGGCAGGGAGCTTCATCGTCCAGGGCACTCGGCCTTTTGTGAGGTGTTGCTCCAGGCCGAACATCAGCGCGCCGGGGATGAGGCCGTGGCGCATGTAGCCTTTGAAATTGCGGGTTTGATGGAGCTCTTCGTAAAGCCAGCTGGCTTGGAATCGCGCTGGGTAATCGCTGAGAACATCATGGGCGCGGCCAACCTTTAAGGCCTCTGCCACCGCTTCGCCACACACCCGCCCGGATTTGATCGCGGCGTGGCTGCCCTTGATGCGCGCGGCATTCAAAAACCCGGCGTCATCGCCGATCAAGGCCCCGCCGGGGAAACACAGCGTGGGCAGGCTCGCCAAGCCGCCTGCGGCAATGGCCCGGGCGCCATAACCCAGCCTGCGTGCGCCGGCCAAAACCGGGGCGATCGAAGGATGCGTTTTCCAGCGCTGGAATTCTTCAAAGGGTGAAAGATACGGGTTGCGATACGACAAGCCCACCACCAGCCCGAGTGCCACGCGGTTTTGCGGGGCGTGATACAAAAACCCGCCGCCGTACGTGTTGTGATCAAGCGGCCAACCCACGCTGTGGGCGATATGGCCTTCGCGATGCAAGCTGGGGTCGAGCTCCCAGAGCTCTTTAATGCCCAATGCATACACCTGCGGGCGGCCGGCTTCGCGCAGCGAAAAGCGCTCCTCGAGCTGGCGGCCCAGATGGCCCCGCGCGCCTTCGGCAAAGAGGGTGTAGCGGGCCCGCAATTCCACGCCGCTTGAAAACGTGGCGGTGGGTTCGCCATCGCGGCCGCGGCCCATGTCCCCGGTGGCCACACCCACCACTGCGCCCGCCTCGTCATACAAAATTTCCGCGCCGGCAAAGCCTGCGAAAATCGCCACGCCCCGCGCCTCGGCCTGCGCGCCCAGCCACGCGCAGACTTCCGATAAGCTGACGATAAAATTGCCGTGGTTTTTAAGCGGCGCGGGCAGCAGCCATTGCGGCACTGAGAAGGCCTTATCCACGGTGAGAAATTCAAACGACTCGCTTTTCACCGGGCACTTAAGCGGTGCGCCCGCCGCAGCCCAATCCGGGATGAGCTCAGTGAGCGCACGCGGGTCCATCACCGCGCCGGAGAGAATATGCGCGCCGATTGACGCGCCTTTGTCGATCAAACACACGCTCGCCCCCGGCGCCAGATCGGCAATTGTGATCGCAGCGGAAAGCCCCGCCGGGCCGCCGCCTACGATCAGCACATCGAATTCCATCGATTCACGCATGGGGGGCTCCTTGTTCGAGCGCAAAGGGCGGGTCTGCCAAGCTTATAATCAGACTACCTCTGTGCTCAAGGATTGCGTATGTCACCCACGGCCAAGCGTCTGCACACCAGCACCTTTTTGCTGCGCTGGGGCGACATGGATGCGCTCAATCATGTCAATAACACCGTGTATTTTCGCTTTATGGAGCAGGCGCGGATTGATTGGTTTGAAAGCCTGGGACACATCACCAGCGCGCAATGCGATTCGCCCGTGGTGGTGACTGC
>JBEAUN010000136.1:0-8428 GCA_041161415.1 Pseudomonadota bacterium
CTTGAGCTCCTTGATGCCGGCGATGATGAAGCCCACCTCGCCCGCACTGATGTGCTCGCGCGCTTGCGATTTCGGAGTGAAAACCCCCACCTGCTCGCACAAAAACTGCGCGCCAGACGACATGAAGAGGATTTTATCTTTGGGCGAGAGCTTGCCATCGACCACCCGCACCAGCATCACCACGCCGACGTAATTATCAAACCACGAATCGATGATGAGCGCTTTCAAGGGGGCATCGATATCCCCCGTGGGCGGCGGAA
Source organism: Pseudomonadota bacterium (assembly GCA_041161415.1). GTDB lineage: Bacteria > Pseudomonadota > Gammaproteobacteria > Burkholderiales > Rhodocyclaceae > JBEAUN01. Next base: position 261 of record JBEAUN010000136.1, read on the forward strand.
TGCGCGCAATCAGGGCTTCCAGGATATCTTCCACCCCGAGGCCGGTCTTGGCGGAGGCCAGCACCGCATCAGTGGCGTCGATGCCGATGACATCTTCAATCTCCTGCCGGGCGCGATCGGGCTCGGCCGAGGGCAGATCGATTTTATTCAACACCGGCAGCACTTCCACGCCCTGCTCCAGCGCGGTGTAGCAGTTGGCGACCGTCTGGGCTTCCACGCCTTGCGAGGCATCGACCACCAGCAGCGCGCCTTCGCAGGCCGCCAGCGAGCGCGAAACTTCGTAGGAGAAGTCGACGTGCCCCGGGGTGTCGATGAGGTTGAGGTTGTAGATCTTGCCGTCCCGCGCTTTGTAGCGCAGCGCCGCGGTCTGGGCCTTGATGGTGATGCCACGCTCGCGCTCGAGATCCATGGAATCGAGCACCTGCTCTTCCATTTCACGATCACTCAAGCCGCCGCAGAGCTGGATAATGCGATCTGCCAGCGTTGATTTGCCGTGATCGATGTGCGCGATAATGGAGAAATTTCGAATGTGCTGCATGGCCATGAAAAAAAGGGTGCCGCGACAGCACCCTCAAGTTGGTTTGTGGTCACAAGACCAAAGCAGCGATTTTATCGGAATTTCAGTGTCGCGGGATGCTTTTAAAAGCGTGATTTTTAAGAGCGAGACACCTTAGGGGTTCGACCCTGTGCGGTGGGCTTGCGTGGCTTTCTTGCGGTCGGCTGTCAATCGACGGTCAGGCCCCAACCACCTCCTCGCGAATGCTCGCGCCAAGATAAATCCGGCCATCCGCCTCTTTAATCAGCCCACGCACCTGCAGATCCTTCATCACCCTGCTCACCATCTCGCGCGAGGCGCCGATCATTTTGGCGATATCCTGCTTCGAGATTTTGCGTGTGACAATCCGCGTCCCCTCCCCGGGCTCGCTCATTTCCAGCAGCAGCCGCGCCACCCGGCCATAGACATCCATCAGCGCGAGGCTCTCAATCTTGCGATCAGCCTCACGCAGACGGGTGACCAAAGAGCGCATGATCTGCAAACTCAAATCGAAATTCTCCGCGAGCAGCCGGCGAAAATCCGTTTTGGAAATCGCCACCAGATTGGCAGGCGTGACGGCAATCACCGTGGCCGAGCGCGGGTTTTCATCCAGCACGCCCATCTCGCCGAACATCTCGCCCGGGCCCAGGATGGTGAGAATCACCTCCCTGCCCTCTTCATCGCTGACCAACACCTTGGCGTTGCCGGTGAGCATGAAATACACAAAATCCGTGCGATCGCCAGCATGCACCACCGCCGAGCCGCGGGGCACGCTGCGCATCATGGCGCAGCGCCCCACCATCTCGAGCTTTTCATCGGGCAAACCGCGAAACACCGGAAATGAGCGCAAGGCAGCAAGCGAAACAGGATACGGGGTAGCCATTCAGGGGGTCCTTTGCGAAGTGAAAATAGGGCAGGCTTTGCGCCGTTGGGCATGAGCCTTCCGTTATAATTTCGGCCCCCATCTTCAAAACTTGTGTCCGATATGAGCACCGACAACACACCTCGTCATTCCCGTTTGCTGATCCTGGGTTCCGGCCCGGCCGGATACAGTGCGGCGGTCTATGCCGCGCGCGCCAATTTGAAGCCCGTGCTGATCACGGGTCTGGCGCAAGGCGGTCAATTAATGACCACCACCGAAGTCGACAACTGGCCGGCCGATGCCGACGGCGTGATGGGCCCTGAGCTCATGGCCCGCTTTGAAAAGCACGCCCGGCGTTTTGATACCGAAATCATCTTCGACCACATCCACACCGTCGCGCTCAAGGAAAAGCCAATGCGCCTCGTGGGGGACGCCGGCACCTACACCTGTGATGCGCTCATCATCTCCACCGGCGCCACCGCCAAATACCTGGGCCTGCCCTCGGAAGAAGCCTTTTCCGGCAAGGGCGTCTCGGCCTGCGCCACCTGCGATGGCTTTTTCTATCGCAACCAGGATGTGGCGGTGATCGGCGGCGGCAACACCGCGGTGGAAGAGGCGCTGTATCTGGCCAACATCGCGCGCCATGTCACCGTGGTGCATCGTCGCGATAAATTCCGCGCTGAAAAAATCATGCAGGACAAGCTCTTTGAAAAAGAGCGTGCCGGCAAGGTCAGCATCCGCTGGAATAGCGAGCTCGATGAAGTGCTGGGCGATCAAACCGGCGTGACCTCGATTCGCATCAAAAAGACCGGCGGCGAAACGGAAGTGATTCCGCTCACCGGGGTTTTCATCGCCATCGGCCACAAGCCGAACACCGACCTTTTCGAAGGCCAGCTGGAGATGGAAAACGGCTACATCGTCACCCGCGGCGGGCGCGAGGGCAATGCCACCGCCACCTCGATTCCCGGCGTGTTTGCCGCGGGCGATGTGCAAGACCATGTGTATCGTCAGGCTGTCACCAGCGCGGGCACCGGCTGCATGGCGGCGCTCGATGCCGAGAAATATCTCGACCACCTGGCGAACTAACAATGAGCCGCGAAAGAGGCCCGCTTGATGATGATGCGAGCGCCCTCTTTCGCCAGGCAGTCGGGGAGGTGCAGCTCGTCTCATCCAGCCGCGTGCTCCTGGAGCCCCCGGCGCCCGCGCCGCGGCCCTTGCAGCGCGAGCGGGATGAATACGCCGCACTGATCGAATCGCTACACGGCCCGTTTTCGCTTGAGCTTCGGCTCGAGGGCGGCGATGAGCCCAGCTTCCTTCGAACGGGGCTACCCAAAAGCGTGCTGCGCGATCTGCGCCGCGGCCGCTGGGTGGTGCAAGCCGCGCTTGATCTGCATGGCCACACCCGCATCGAAGCGGCCGATCGGCTCGCTGAATTTTTAAGCAGCGCACTCATCGCCGGGCGGCGCTGCGTGCGCGTTATTCACGGCAAAGGCTTAGGCTCGCCGGGCCGCGAGCCGGTGTTGAAACACCTCGTAAAAAGCTGGCTCGCCCGGCGCGAGGAGGTCTTGGCCTACTGCCAGGCGCGACCCACTGAAGGCGGCGAAGGCGCGCTGGTGGTGCTATTGCGTTCGGCCGGCAAGTAGCGGGTGCGCCTGCAACGTTATCACAAGCCGCCACTTCAACGAATACCCCGGGTGGCAGGCACCTTCAGCAGTTTTGCTGCCTTCAAAAGCCGCTCGTCCAAGGTCAGGATTTTCTCCGCCCTCTGATTTTTCGCAATCGCCAGGTGAAGCGCATCCGCACAGCGCAAACCTGATTCAAAGTGCGCCACGAAATCCCGCGCCAGCTCATAGTCTGCAACAGTGGGGTTCCAGACTTGGCAGGATTCATCGAGGATGATCTCGAATTCCTCGATGATCCCGAGCGCAGTTTCCTTGTCGAATTGTTTCATTCGAACCTCACGCGCGATGAGGCTCGCGAATTCGACGCGGGTCCAATGGCTGACTGCGAGGGAGCCTGGCTGCTGTCTCGACAGAAACAATTCCACAGACTGACTGCTCGCCTCGTTCAAAACCAGCGGGGCGACAAAACTGGTGTCGAGGTAGAACATGTCAAGACTCATCCTCGCGCATTTCGCGAATCCGCTTTGCCGATGGCTCACGCTGGCGCGGCAGCTGGGAACGGAATCCCTCACGTGAAGCAAGCGGCACCTTCGTTTTTTCGAGCGCACACAGCCGGACAATCGGCTGCCCATGCCGCGTGATAACGACCTCTTCACCGGAGGCGACCTGAGTGACGAGCTCACTGAAGTGGGCCTTGGCCTCCGCCAAGCTGACGATTCTCATGGGAACCCCTGAATAGGTCATAGAATTAGTCAAATAATACGTCGCGCCCAAAGATTTGCAAATACCGACAGACCCGCACCGACGAGGCTTAGCCGGCCGAATAATCATTCCTCCTGTCTCGAAGGCAAAGGACTTCGCGCGACAGCGTCCTGAATCACCGGCCTCCGACCGAAATTGAGCCGGGCAAGCACCGGATTGTCCAGTATCATCCTGCTGTGCAGCGCCGCGTGGGGCGGGCCAGGTTTCCAGCAGGGCAGCCACTCCCCGCTGCCACGCAAAAGACGGATGCAGCTTGCATCAAATTGCAACCGCAAAGAATGCCAATCGATTGTTTGCCATGAATACCGCCATTCAAGATAAGGGGTTGGAAAAGCACACCCCAATGATGCAGCAGTACCTCACCCTCAAGGCGCAGCATCCGGGGCAGCTGCTTTTTTATCGCATGGGCGATTTTTACGAGCTGTTTTTCGAGGATGCGGAAAAAGCGGCGCGGCTACTCGATATCACGCTCACCACCCGGGGCATGAGCGCAGGCAGCCCGATTCGCATGGCGGGGGTGCCGTTTCACAGCGCCGAACACTATCTCGCCAAGCTGGTAAAGCTGGGTGAATCGGTGGTGATCTGCGAGCAGATCGGCGACCCGGCCACCAGCAAGGGCCCGGTGGAGCGCGCGGTGAGCCGCATCATCACGCCCGGCACGCTCACCGATGCCGCGCTGCTCGATGACAAGCGCGATTGTCTGCTGGCGTGTTTGAACATTCATCGCGGCAAGCTGGGTTTGGCCTGGTTGAATCTCGCCAATGGTGACTTCCGCCTTCTGGAAGCGGAGGCCGATGCACTGCCATCGCAGCTGGAGCGGCTCGCGCCAGCGGAGATTTTGCTACCCGAAGGGCTGCATCTGCCACTTCTGCACAACACCGCCGCTGCGATCACACCGCTGCCCGAGTGGCATTTTGATTTTGACAGCGCCACGCGCCGGCTGTGCGAGCATTTTGGCATTCGCGATTTATCGGGCTTTGGCGTGCAGGATGCCAAGCTTGCCACCAGCAGCGCCGGGGCCTTGATGGATTACGCCACGCTCACGCAGAAGCAGGCCTTGAGCCATGTGAATGCGCTGGTGGCGGAAAAGGCCTCGATGTATTTGCATCTGGATGCCACCACCCGCAGCAATCTTGAAATCACCGAAACACTGCGCGGCGAGGCCTCTCCGACGCTGCTCTCTTTGCTCGACACCTGCCAGAGCGCGATGGGTTCGCGCTGGCTGCGGCACGCCTTGCATCATCCGCTGGCCGATCGGCAAAGCTGCGCGCTGCGCCATGAGGCGATTGATGCGCTGATCGCCAACCCGCCGCACACCTTGGCTGAGACACTCTCGCAGGGGTTGCGCACCGTGTGTGATGTGGAGCGCATCAATGCCCGCATTGCGCTTCGCAGCGCCCGGCCTCGGGATTTATCCGCACTGCGCGACACGCTCACCTTGATGCCCGCACAAGCCGCCGCGCTCGATGGCGCGGGCACTACGCTACTGGCGGAGGTGCGCCAGAATCTGCTGGCCCCGCCGCAACTCGCCGCCCTGCTCAACCGCGCCATCGCCACCGAGCCGGCCTTGAGCCTTCGGGATGGCGGCGTGATTGCCAGCGGCTTTGATGCCGAGCTCGATGATCTGCGCGCCATTCAATCAAATTGCGGCGCCTTTTTGCTCGATCTTGAGGCCCGCGAGCGCGAGCGCACCGGGATTTCCACGCTCAAGGTCGAATACAACAAGGTGCATGGTTTTTACATCGAAGTCACCCATGCCAACACGGCTCGCGTGCCCGACGATTATCGGCGCCGTCAGACGCTCAAAAACGCCGAGCGCTACATCACGCCTGAATTGAAAGCCTTTGAAGACAAGGCGCTCAGCGCACAAGACCGCGCGCTTTCGCGTGAAAAATGGTTGTATGAATCGCTGCTCGAAACGCTCGCGCCTTATGTGCCGGCCCTGCAAAAGCTCGCCCGGGCGATTGCGCTGCTCGATGGCCTGTGCGCCCTTGCCCGCGCGGCGCTGATGTATGGCTACGTGCGGCCGCAGTTTGTCAGCGAGCCGGGGGTGTGGATCAAAGCCGGCCGCCATCCGGTGGTGGAGCGCGGCGTAGACAACTTCATCGCCAACGACACCGCCTTTTCCATGACGCGGCGCATGTTGCTCATCACCGGGCCGAACATGGGCGGCAAATCCACCTACATGCGCCAAGTGGCGCTGATTGCGCTGCTCGCGCACGTCGGCAGCTTCGTGCCGGCGGATGAGGTGCGGCTGGGGCCGCTTGATGGCATTTACACCCGCATTGGCGCCTCCGACGATCTCGCCTCCGGGCGCTCGACCTTTATGGTGGAAATGACCGAAGCGGCGGCGATTCTGCATCGGGCCACCGAGCGCTCGCTGGTGTTGATGGATGAGATCGGCCGCGGCACCTCGACCTTCGATGGCCTGGCGCTGGCCTTTTCCATTGCCCGGCATCTCCTGGAAAAAAATCGCTGCTGCACGCTGTTTTCCACGCACTATTTCGAGCTCACGCGGCTGCCGCAGGATTTCCCGCAATGCGCGAATGTGCATCTAGATGCGGTGGAACACGGCCAGACGATTGTGTTCTTGCACGCCCTGGAAGAAGGGCCTGCGAGCCAGAGCTACGGCATTGAAGTGGCTGCGCTGGCGGGCATTCCGGGCAGCGTGATTCGGGATGCCCGGCGGCACCTGCGGGCACTGGAAAACCGCGAGATCGGCAGCGCTTGCCAGCCGGATCTTTTTGCGATCACTGATGAGCCACCCCCCGAGCCAAGCATCCACCCTGCACTCTCGATGCTGACCACGCTCGAGCCGGACACGCTCTCCCCGCGCGATGCGCTTGAGCGGCTTTATGAGCTCAAGAGACTCTTGAAATGAACAAACTCCAAGCCCTGTTCGCGGTGATGCTGCTGCTGGCAAGCCACGCGATGGCCGGCGCGTCGCGCTATGAATTCGCGCTGATCGGCGATGCGCCGTACAACGCCATTGCGCGCGGGCAGTTCATAGACATGCTGAAAAAAATGGGCGAGCAGCCCTTTGCTTTCATCATTCACGATGGGGATTTCAAAGACGGCGCCAGCGCGTGTTCCGATGCCGTGTTTGCTGATCGGCTGGCGTTGTTCAATGGCTCGGCGCACCCTTTTGTGTTTGTGCCGGGCGACAACGAATGGACTGACTGCCATCGTTTTACCGCTGGCAGTTATCACCCTGAAGAGCGGCTGGCGCGACTGCGTGAGATGTTTTTTTTGAAGCCCTTCACGCTCGGCAAGAAGCGCTTTGAGCTAGAAAGCCAGTCGCAAGCCGGGCCACCTCATGCTGCCTATCGAGAGCATCTGCGCTGGCAGCGTGGGCCGGTGCTTTTTGTGACACTCAATGTGCCAGGTAGCCGTAATAACATTGGCCAACGTGATCACCCATCGAGCGAATACCTTTCCCGCCATGCAGCGGTGATCGATTGGATGACGTCGAGCTTTGAGATAGCGGCAAGACGCGGCATGAAGGGCATCGTCCTGGTGATGCAGGCCGACCCTCATTTCGAGGATTATCGCGCCGGCAAAACGGTCGTGGGGTATAACGACTTTTTGAATCACCTCACGCATGAAGTGACCCGCTTTTCCGGGCAGGTGATGCTGGTGCATGGCGACACCCACACGCTCACCATCGATCAGCCGCTTCGTCACCCAAAAACCGGTGCCGTGATTGAAACTTTCACCCGCATCCAGACCTACGGCCATCCCTATGCGGGCTGGGTGCGTGTGGTGGTGGATGAATCGGGCAAACAGCTTTTCAAGATCACCGCCGAGCCATGGCAGGGCGAATGACCTTGCACGAACTCGACTGCGCAAAGCATCCAGCCAGCGCCGCAACCATCAAAGAACAAACCCCAAGCACCGCACTCGGCGCTTGGGGTTTGTCATTGCATTCCAATCAAAGCCCGCGGCTCGACACTAGCGCCGCCCGCCGCAGGCTGTGCTGATTAGTGGTGATGCCCGCCAGGGCCATGCGGGTGGCCGTGGGCGATTTCTTCTTCGGTGGCCGGGCGCACTTCCGCGATGGTGATCTTGAAATTGAGCGAGATGCCCGAAAGGGGGTGATTGCCATCCACCACCACTTTGCCATCCGCGATGTCGGTGATGGTGTAGAGCACGCCATCATCGTCATCGCCTTCGCCGCCGCGCTCGAACTGCATGCCGACTTCGATGTTATCCGGGAAGAGGTTGAGGGGCTCAATACGCACCAGCTCTTCATCGTATTCGCCGAAGGCTTCTTCGGGCTCGAGCTTAATTTCGAAAGCCTCGCCCTGCACACGGCCCTGAAGGTCTTCTTCCAGACGGGGGAAGATGCCGTCATAACCGCCGTGGAGATACACCAAGGGGTTGCGGC
>JBEAUN010000162.1:0-7049 GCA_041161415.1 Pseudomonadota bacterium
ATTGAGCGGGATGCGAATCATGCCATCGGGCGCCGTCATGGCGCGGCTGGTGAGCCCGGTGTATTCGCCTTTGATATCGAAATACCGAATCTCGCGGAAATTGAAAATTCGTTCGTAAAACTGACCCCAAAACGCCATGCGGCCTTTGTATACGTTGTGGGTGAGATGATCGATGCACTTTAAGCCGTGGCCGGGCGGGTTTCTTGGGGCGCCGTCGATGAATTCAAAGTCGATGTCGTAAATGCTTTTGCCCGCTTCAAAGCGATCAATCAGAAAAATCGGCGCGCCGCCAATACCCTTGATCGCCGGCAAACGAAGCTCCATCGGGCCAGGCGCAATGTCGATCGGCTGGGCGCCAAGCGAGAGCGCTCGAGCGTAAGCCTGATGCGAATCCTTCACCCGAAAAGCCAGCCCACAGGCGCTCGGCCCATGCTCGGCCGCGAAATACGCCGGCAGGCCGGAGGGCTCACGATTAATGATGAAATTGATGTCGCCCTGACGATACAAGAGCACATCCTTGCTGCGATGGCGGGCCACCAGCGTGAAGCCCATCTTTTCAAATAGCGGCTCGAGAAGATTGGGTGTGGGCGAGGCGAATTCGACAAACTCAAAACCGCACAGGCCCATCGGATTCTCAAAAAGATCGCTCATGGCGGGCTCACCTTCATTGAGAGGACTTCACTTGAGAAGTTTAGGGTATTTTCAAACCTCAAGCCGAAGGGCCCGGTCTTGGCAAAGTTGGGCTTTCGCGAAATACCGCTCAACCCAGCTCGCGCGCCGATTAGAATTCAATCAGCACATTGTCATGACGGGGTGGCCATGTCGATCGATTTGTACACCTACTTTCGCTCATCAGCGGCGTATCGCGTGCGCATTGCACTTGAATATAAGGGCCTGGCGGCGAATCATCATGCGGTCAGCCTTTTAGCGGGCGAGCAGCATGCCGCGGCCTATGCAAAATTGAATCCGCAACACCAGGTGCCCACCTTGGTGGATGGCGATGCGGTGATCACGCAATCGCTTGCCATTATCGAATACCTCGATGAAGCCTATCCCGCCACGCCGCCGCTCATTTGGGGCGATGCAGCCACCCGCGCGCGCATCCGCAGCTTAGGGCTCGTGGTGGCGTGCGATATTCACCCGATCAGCAATTTGCGTGTGCTCAATTTTCTGCGCGCGGAGTTGGGGCAAGATGACAAAGGCATTCGTCGCTGGTGCGCGCATTGGATCTCGCTGGGGTTTACTGGCTTTGAAGCCATGCTCGCGCAGGGTGGGGCAGGGCGGCATTGCGTGGGCGATGCGGTGAGCTTGGCGGATGTGGCGCTGGTGCCCCAGGTGTTTAATGCCAAACGATTCGGCGTGGATTTAACGCCGTATCCGCAGTTGCTTGCGCGGTATGAAGCGGCCAGAGCATTGGCGCCTTTTATCCGCGCTGAGCCGGGTCGGCAGCCGGATGCGTAATACGCCCCGTCTTAGTTTTTTATTGAGCGAGAGATTTCGATGCGTAATTTAGTGAGCAAGTCAGCCCGGTCTTATTTTCGCTTCGCAGCTTCGTGTCTCGGAATGGTGCTAAGTACCTTGGTTTGGAGCACTGAGACACCGGCACAGGATGGGGTCGAAATGACAGAAAACAATTGTTCTGACCACCTTGCAGAGCAATCGACAAAATCAGCCTCATGTTTTTGGATGGAAAATCTGTCCGGGAAGTTTCTTTGGGTCCCGGCTGAGGAAGGAGGGCTTTATCAAGGAAGTGGCAAGGAGGCGTGCTGTCGACTGGATTCCTGCAATGGGGGGTTTAGCCAATCCGGCGGTGGCTGCTACAAGTGGGCGTCTTCCCCGAAGTCACCAGCGATTCGCTGGCGTCAAGTGTTTGACCATGTCGACCTAATTATTCACGGGGCCCGTTATCGAGTCATCATGCCAGACCGGGGCGGGCGTTCTGAGTGCCCATCCGGTTCTTCACGTGTAAGCTTTGCGGAGGCCAAGCAGATCGCCCCAGAAATCTGTAATACGCTTGCCAACAGCTGGCAAATCATCAGGCTCCGGGGACTGGCTTCGATGGATGGCGCAGCCTACGGGTGCCAAGTCAGACAGGTTGATCATCGCCGACTTGGACACGTTCTGTGCAAGCGCAAGTTATCTCACGATGAATGAAAATTTCCCCGGTGCGGCTTGCGTGCTGGGCTTTTACTACGTCCTTTAGAAGCACTGGGCTTAACATCGGCCTGGCGGCTTCCTGCCCAGCGGATAAGACTGGTCCCCCGCACTAATCACATTATCTTCAGGCAAGATGATTCCAGGCTCCAGGGTCTCTTTGGCTGATGCTGCCGCATACAGCGGCGCAAAATCAATCTCGGTGAAGGCCAGCAATTCATCCAGATCATGCAGCACGAAATAGGTTTCCTGAAAATCATCGATGCGATAGTGCGTGCGCATCACCCTCTGCAGATCAAAGCGAATGCGATTGGGCGAGGGGCTTTCCAGGCAGAAGCGCGATTCAGTGAATGACGAGGCCATGCCGGCGCCATAAAGCCTGAGCGAGCCGGCTTCTTCCAAGAGCCCGAATTCGACGGTGTACCAATACACCCGCGAGAGCATCGGCAAGGTGCCAAGCTTGGCCGCGCGCAGGCCGCCTTCGCCATAGGCGGCGATGAAATCGGCAATTGCCGGATTCAATAGCATCGGCACATGGCCGAACACATCATGGAAGACATCCGGCTCCTGGATGTAATCGAGTTGGTCCGCGGCGCGGATAAAATTGCCGGCGGGAAAGCGCCGCGCTGCCAAATGCGCGAAAAAGACCTCGTCGGGAATCAAGCCTGGCACCGCGACAATTCGCCAGCCGGTGCGCTTTTCAAGCACCTCATTCACGGCGTCAAAGTCGGGGATACGGTCGGCCACCAGCGGCAGCCTGCGCATGCCAGCGACGAAGGCTTCGCACGCCCGGCCGGGCAAGCGCTTCATCTGTCGATTAAAAAGCGTTTTCCACACCGCATGATCGGCCGCCGAATAATGCGCCCAATTCTGCGGCACAGTCCAATCCGCTCGCTCCGGTTGCGCGCCATCTCCTGCAGCCAGGCCGTGTTTGGGGTGGGTGGAGTCCATGGTGTCTTGATCATGAGGGCCGGTAATTTGATGCTTGGCCACCGGGGGCGATGAATCAAGGGTAGACTTGCGGTCTCATCATGTTTTAAACCGTTTCAGGCATGGAAGCACTCCTCATCTCCACCGGCGTCGTCGCCCTGGCTGAAATCGGCGACAAGACACAGCTCCTCTCCTTGGTGCTGGCCGCCCGGTTTCGCAAGCACATTCCCATCATCCTGGGCATCTTTGCGGCCACGCTCATCAATCACGGCTTGGCCGGTGCGGTGGGCGCGTGGCTCACGTCCCTCATCGGGCCGGATGCCCTGCGCTGGGTGCTGGGGCTCTCCTTCATCGCCATGGCGGCGTGGATTCTGATTCCGGACAAGCTGGATGATGAAGACGCGCGTACCCCGAAATTCGGGGTGTTCATGACCACCTTCGTTGCCTTTTTCATCGCCGAAATGGGCGATAAAACGCAGATTGCCACCGTGATGCTGGCGGCGCGTTATGCAGAAGTGGTGTGGGTGGTGTTGGGCACGACGCTCGGCATGATGATCGCCAATGTGCCAGCGGTGTTGCTGGGGGAGGGCGTGGCCAAGCGGGTGCCGCTTAAGGTGGTGCATGCGATTGCTGCGTTTATTTTCGCGGTGCTGGGGGTGATGGTGATCATGAACACAGGGGGTCTCTTTTGAGCGACGCACACCACCACGACGATTCTTCGCAGCAGGAAGCGCCGGCCCCGCGCGCCGTGCGCTGGTCCCACAGCCATGTCTTCGACCCCGCGACCCGGGCAGCGGAGGAGGGCACACGGGTGGTGACCTGGATCACGCTGTTCATGATGGTGATCGAGATCGTCGGCGGGCTGCTGTTCAATTCCATGTCGCTGCTGGCCGATGGCCTGCACATGAGCTCGCATGCGCTGGCCATTGGGCTCGCGGCCTTTGCTTATGCCGCCGCGCGCAAGCATGCCAGCGATGTGCGCTTTGCCTTTGGCACCTGGAAAATCGAAGTGCTGGCGGGCTTTTCCAGCGCGATTTTTCTGCTGGTGATTGCCTTCATGATGCTGGTGGGCTCGGTGGAGCGCATGGTCTCGCCGCAGAGCATCGCTTATCGCGAGGCGCTTATCGTGGCGGTGATTGGGTTGGTGGTGAATCTCGTCTGCGCGGTGGTGTTGAATCGCGCGGCGCTCGCGGGGCACGGTCACGATCATGGCCATTCCCACGGCGAGCATCACGACCTCAACCTTAAAGCCGCGTACATCCATGTCTTGGCCGACGCGGCCACATCCTTGCTTGCGATCGTGGCCTTGTTGGGCGGATGGAAATACGGCTGGGATTGGCTCGACCCCGCGATGGGCGTTTTGGGCGCCGTGCTCATCCTGCGTTGGGCCAAAGGCATCCTGGTGGAGACCGGTCGGGTGCTGCTGGATCGCGAAATGGATCACCCGGTGGTGGAAGACATCCGCAGCACATTGGCCAAACATTTCGGCGCCGAGAGCCGCGTGCAGGATTTGCATGTGTGGCGGGTGGGCCGGCGCTCTTATGCCTGTGTCATCAGCATGAGCAGTCGTGACCAGAGCCTCACCCCGGATCGGGTGCGGGAGGCCTTGGCGGGCTTGGCTAACGTGGCCCATGCCACGGTGGAGATTAATCCGGCGCGCTGAAAGGGCCTACTAAGACACGTATCAACAACGCATCGCTGACCCATAGCGCGAGCACATTCAGGTCGCGCTCCTCGATGCGGGATCGCCCGGGTCGGCGTAGCGTATCCCTTGCCCGAATCACCTGAAGGTCATCCGCGCTCCGCTGCGCGCGACTTTGCAAACGTTCGGAAATAACGCGAGGCGCGGCCAGATCTTGCATCGGCAAGCTGACTGACCTCGTTAGCTCACGTCCGATGTTGCACCAGGTTTCGCTGGTTTGGGCAGTCATTGCCAGCGTCTTGATGCAGTTGCAACGGCACGCGATTTACCGCTGAAATTGCCAGCCAGTAGTTTACATAATTCGCATTAGCCGGCTTAAATAGGCCCACACATCCACCGCATGTTTTCGCTGAGTGTTTTCGATTTGCCACGTCTGAAAAAGCCTTGCTTGCGAGGCATGGGCAATTCGTTTATAAGAGTGCTTTCGACCCAAAACTGGAAAACCACATGGCCGAAGAATCGCTGTCCCGACAAGTGCCGCCTTATGTGCCTAAAAAAGGCGAAGCGTACATGAACGACAAACAGCGCGATCATTTCCGCAAGGTGTTGCAAGCCATCAAGACCGAATTGATGCTCGACATCGATCGCACTGTTCACACCATGCAGGACGAGGCCACCTCGTTTGCCGACCCGAATGATCGCGCCAGCCAGGAGTCCGATATTGCGCTTGAATTGCGCAACCGCGACCGTGAGCGCCGGCTCATCAAGAAAATCGACGAGGCGCTTAATCGCATCGAAGAAAATGACTACGGCTACTGCGAGAGCTGCGGCGTTGAAATCGGCTTGAAGCGGCTGGAAGCGCGGCCCACTGCCACGCTGTGCATCGACTGCAAGACACTGGAAGAAGTGCGCGAACGGCAGGTTGCCAAGTAAAGCGTTTTTTGAGGTGTCAGGACGGCATGAAAGCGCGAGCGATCATGCCGTTTTGCTTTTCTGGTGCGGCATTGGAATTGCCGCGCCGGCCTCGCGGGCCGCGATGAATGCCCTGCTCAGGACTTGTCGGCGTAAGGATTGCGCGTGGTCTTAAACTGAATCCGAAGCGGCGTGCCTTGCAGCTTGAAGGTTTGCATGAAAACGCGCTCCAGATACCGCTTATACGATTCCGAAACATGATCCAGCGCATTGCCGTGAATCACGATCACCGGCGGATTCATGCCACCTTGGTGGGCGTAACGTAATTTCGGCCGGAAAATGCCATGCCGCGGCGGCGGTTGTTTCGCCACCGCATCGATCAGCGCGCGGGTGAGCTTGGGCGTCGAGAGCTTCACAAACGCCGCGGCAAAAGCTTCGTCGACCGCCTTCATCAGCGGGCCAATGCCCTGGGCATGCAGCGCCGAGGTGAAGATCAGCTTGGCGAAATCCAGAAACACCAGCTTTCTTTTGATATCCGCCTTGATGCGTTCGCGGCGGTATTCATCCACGCTGTCCCATTTATTCACCGCCACCACCAGCGCCCTGCCCGCTTCCAGGATGAAGCCGGCGATGTGGGCGTCTTGCTCGGAGATGTCCTGGCTCGCATCAAGCACCAGCACCGCGACATTGGCCTCTTCCACGGCTTGCAAAGTTTTGATCACCGAGAATTTTTCCACGGCCTCGAACACCTTGCCGCGACGGCGCAGACCTGCGGTGTCGATCAGCGTGTAAGGCTTGCCGTGGCGCTCGAAGGGCACTTCGATGGCGTCTCGCGTGGTGCCGGGTTGGTCGAACGCAATCACGCGTTCCTCGCCGATCAGCGTATTCACCAGTGTGGATTTGCCCACATTGGGGCGGCCCACCAGTGCAACTCGCGGGCCCTGGGCTTCGCCCTCTTCCTCTTCCACCTCGAAGGGTTCGAGCGCCAACTCCATCAACTCACGCACACCATCGCCGTGGGCAGAGGAAATGACCAAAGGATCGCCGCAGCCCAGCTCATGAAACTCCGCGCCCACAATCGCGCGGTTCATGCCTTCAGCTTTATTCACCACCAAGAATAAAGGCCGCCCGACCCGGCGCAATTTTGCGGCGATCGCTTTGTCTTGCGGCGTGAGCCCCAAGCGGCCGTCGACCACAAACAACAGCACATCGGCTTCGGCAATTGCTTGTTCGGCCTGGCGGGCCATTTCATGCATGATGCCGTCAGTGGCCGAGGGCTCGAAGCCGCCGGTATCCACCACGATGTAAGGCTTGGCGCCGACGCGGCCCAAGCCGTAGTGACGATCGCGCGTCAGCCCCGGTTGGTCTGCGACCAGCGCATCGCGTGTTTTGGTGAGCCGATTAAAGAGGG
>JBEAUN010000168.1:0-4489 GCA_041161415.1 Pseudomonadota bacterium
CTGCTGCATCACGATGCTGCCCGTGACGTTTACCATCACGGCGACATCGTGTTCAGCGTCCAGGCAATGCATCAAGGCGCGGAGCGCTGGTTTGAGCTGGTCGTGCATGTCTGCGACCTCACCGAGGAAAACTCTATCGAAGCCATGGCCAGCGCACTGGGCACCAATTACTACCAAATGCGGCTATTTCCCCAGAGCGTTTTCTTCGGCCTAAAAAGCGACCCAGCAATACTGGTGCTGATATGCCGTTTGAATGGCCCAGTGCCTGCCACACAGGAAGTGCTCGCGCTTCTCAAGCGCTTCGATGAGCAAATCAGCGCGCTGAAACAGGCCCTCTCTGCCCAGGCTTGAAAACGCTTCGGCACGCGACACCCTCGCCCTGCCCAAACCGACCGCTTTGGGTATATCAAAACAATAGTTTTTCATGGCCCGCCCCCGCGCGCTGGGGACTAGAATAGCGGCCGCTCAAAGGCCATGAGGCCCGCGATTGCCGTTTGTTCAACGCTCGCCCCGCGCCCGCTTGTCGTGGTCAGATGGCGAGGCCTCTCAACATGTTTTTATTCCCAGGCATGTTCTCCCACCGCACCGCTTCTTTTCAAAACTGTTCCCACCCCTCGTCCAGCAGCTCATTGAGCGACGCCCAGCGCAATTCGCTGGATGAAGCAAGAAAAAATTACGAAGTGCCCCTGCCCGCCGATTTAGGCCAAGGCCATGCCGAGAATCAACAACGGGTGGCCCAGGCAATCGGCGCGTGGTTTGATGCCCAGCCGGGCGTGGTATTCGCGCAAGACCGCCCCGCAAGGCTTGCCGAACACCTGTATACGCTGCTCAAAGAGGCGCGCTTCAACCCGGATGTTTATCTGCCACGAGACGCGCATCATCCGATGGGCTACGGCAAATATCTTCTCTACACCGACGACAATGCCGGGCTGCCGTATTGCCTGCAGGTTTTCGCTTTCAGCGGCGGGCAGAAGACACCGATTCATGATCACCCTTGTGAGTGCACCTCAGTGGTTTTTCAAGGCACGCTCAAAGAGCGACTCTATCGCGCTCTGCCCGATGGTACCGCCTTCAAATATGCCAAACGCCATCGCGCCGCTGGCAGCACCGAGGCACTCCATCCAAATGTGCCCAATATTCACAGCCTCAAAAACAACTCACAGGAAGCCGGCGCGGTGTCGGTGCATCTTTATCGGCTTGATGGTGTAGGCGCGCCCGCCGCCGTGCAAAGCGTGTATCGGCCTCCGGCCAAGGCGGATGACACACCGCGCGTGCGACAAAATTAAGCATGCCGCGCCGCGCATATCGACCAAAGGTTTTTTCATTTCCACGCGCGGCGTGTGAAACCTAGACTGCCGGGGTTTCGAACCCTTGGAGTCACCGCATGAAATTGCCCGCCCTGATCGCCGCCGCCGCGCTCGGCCTTGCCGCCATCACGCCTGCTTTTGCACAGTCTCGCTTGCTTAATGTGTCCTATGACCCCACCCGCGAGCTCTATCAAGACATCAATGCGCTTTTCGCCAAAGAATGGAAAGCCAAAACCGGCGAGACACTCAGCATCCGCCAATCCCACGGCGGCTCAGGCAAACAAGCGCGCTCGGTGATCGACGGGCTGGAAGCCGATGTGGTGACGCTGGCGCTCGCTTATGACATCGACGCGCTGGCTGAAAAGGGTCTGATCCCCGCCAACTGGCAAACACGCTTGCCGCATAACAGCGCACCCTACACCTCGACGATTGTGTTCCTGGTGCGAAAGGGCAACCCGAAACAAATCCGCGATTGGGATGACCTGGCCCGCCCCGGGGTGGGCATCATCACGCCCAACCCGAAAACCTCCGGCGGCGCACGCTGGAATTATCTCGCTGCCTGGGCGCATGCCTTGAAAAAGCCAGGCGGGAGTGAGGCGAGCGCACGCGATTTCGTGGCGAAGGTTTATAAAAACGTGCGGGTGCTCGATTCAGGCGCACGCGGCTCGACCACTACTTTTGTCGAGCGCGGCCAGGGTGATGTGCTGCTGTCGTGGGAAAACGAAGCATATCTGGCAGTGAAGGAGCTGGGTCCGGATAAATTCGAGATCATCACGCCCAGCAACAGCATTCTTGCTGAGCCGCCGGTGACGGTGGTGGATAAATACGCCGACAAACGCGGCACCCGCAAGGTGGCCACAGCGTACCTTGAATACCTCTATTCACCGCAAGGCCAGGAAGCGGCGGCGCGGCACTACTATCGTCCGCGCAACCCCGAGATCGCCAAGCGCCATGCCGCGCAGTTTGGCAAGCTCAAGCTCTACACCGTCGATGAAATTTTCGGCGGCTGGAAAAAGGCACAGCAGATTCATTTCGCCGATGGCGGGGTGTTTGATCAGATTTACAAATAAGAAGGGTCGGGCGGGCGATGCGAGCCATATGCCTCGTGCGCATGTGAAAAGAAAATAATATTCGTTGGCCCCCGCCCACGCGCCCCTCACAATCGCGCCCTGCTTTCACTGCTGATGTCTTTACGATGAATCTCTTGCTGCGCCGAAAAAATGTGTTGCCGGGCTTCAACCTCGCCTTGGGCTACACGCTGCTTTATCTCACGCTGATTGTGCTGTTGCCGCTCTCGGCGGCGTTTCTCAAGACGGCAAGCCTCACTTGGGAGGCCTTCTGCGAGATCGTCACCGCACCGCGTGTGGTGGCCGCTTACAAGCTCACCTTTGGCGCCTCATTGATCGCTGCGCTTATCAACGCGGTGTTTGGTTTCATCGTCGCCTGGGTGCTGGTGCGCTATCGTTTCCCTGGCAAAAAATTGATCGATGCACTGGTCGATCTGCCGTTCGCGCTGCCCACCGCAGTGGCCGGCATTGCGCTCACTGCGGTGTTCGCGGCCAATGGCTGGCTGGGCGCGTATCTTGAGCCGTGGGGCTTGAAGGTCGCCTTCACACCGCTGGGCGTAGTGGTGGCGCTCACCTTCATCGGCCTGCCTTTCGTGGTGCGTACGGTGCAGCCGGTGCTGGAAGAAATGGAGCGCGAGCTCGAAGAAGCCGCCGCCAGCTTGGGCGCCACGCGTTTTCAGGTGGTCACCCGCGTGATTATGCCGGCAGTGCTGCCTTCGCTCATCACCGGCTTTGCGCTGGCCTTTGCGCGTGCCCTGGGGGAATACGGGTCGGTGATTTTCATTGCCGGCAATATGCCGATGGTCTCCGAAATCGTGCCGCTGCTTATCATCACCAAGCTCGAGCAATACGATTACGCCGGCGCCACCGCGATTGCCGTGGTGATGCTGATTGCCTCATTCACGCTTTTGCTCATCATCAATCTTTTGCAAGCCTGGGCTTCACGCCGCGGCGCGCGCGGGGGCTAAGTCATGGCACGCACACGCATTCAATCCGCCACCACCGAAACCCCGCTCACGCAAGCTTTGCTGATCGCCTTGGCGCTCGGCTTTCTGGTGCTGTTTTTATTCGTGCCGCTGGCCGCGGTGTTTCATGAAGCCTTCAAGAAGGGGCTGGACGCTTATTGGGCGGCGCTGATCGAGCCAGATGCCTTATCGGCAATTGTGCTCACCCTCACGGTGGCGGCGATTGCCGTGCCGCTGAATCTCGTGTTTGGTGTCGCTGCGGCGTGGGCGATTGCGAAATTTGAATTTCGCGGCAAGCAGATTTTGCTCACGCTGATCGATCTGCCTTTCTCGGTGTCCCCGGTGATCTCGGGTCTGATTTATGTGCTGGTGTTCGGCGCACAAGGCTGGCTGGGGCCGTGGCTCGCCGAGCATGACATCAAGATCATGTTCGCGGTGCCGGGCATTGTGTTGGCCACCATCTTCGTCACCTTTCCGTTTGTGGCACGCGAATTGATTCCGCTCATGCAAGCGCAAGGCACCGAGGAAGAAGAAGCCGCGCTGGTGCTGGGCGCATCGGGTTTTCAGACCTTCTGGAAAGTCACGCTGCCCAACATCAAATGGGGTCTGTTGTATGGCGTGATTTTGTGCAACGCCCGCGCCATGGGCGAATTCGGCGCGGTGTCGGTGGTGTCGGGCCATATTCGCGGGCTGACCAACACCATGCCTTTGCATGTGGAAATTCTTTACAACGAATACAACTTCGTCGCCGCGTTTGCTGTGGCCAGCCTGCTGGCTTTCCTGGCACTGGTGACACTGGCCATCAAAACTTTCATTGAATGGCGCACAGCGGAAAACCTCTCCGCAGTGCCGCCGGAGCGGATTCCATCATGAGCATCGAAGTCCACAATCTTTCCAAGCGCTTTGGCGATTTCGTCGCGCTGGATAATGTCAGCCTTGATTTTGCAAGCGGCGAACTCACCGCGCTGCTGGGCCCGTCGGGCTGCGGCAAGACCACCTTGCTGCGGATCATCGCCGGGCTTGAAACCGCCGACAGTGGCAGCGTGAAACTCGCCGGCGAAGATGCCGCGAGCCAGAGCTTGCGCGAGCGGCAGGTGGGGTTTGTGTTTCAGCATTACGCGCTGTTTCGCCACATGACGGTGTTTGAAAA
>JBEAUN010000213.1:0-3482 GCA_041161415.1 Pseudomonadota bacterium
CATCACTGCCAGCGACATTCTGGGTGAGCGCCCGCTCACCACCGCGGCGTCGCGAGGGCTGCATGTGGATGAGCTCACGGTGCGCGACATCATGACGCCGGTTGATCAAGTGGACGCGGTGAGCATCAACGATGTACTGCATGCGGAAGTCGGCCATGTCATCGCCACCTTAAAAGACCACGGCCGCCAGCATGCGCTGGTGTTGGAGCGCGATGATCTGGGGCGCACCATCGTGCGCGGGATTTTCTCCACCACGCAAATCGCCCGCCAGCTCGGCGCGATGATTCAAACACCCGAAATCGCCCGCTCGTTCTCAGAAATCGAGCACGCTATCGCGCATTAGCGGGTTTCCCTCTCCCTGCACTGCACGTTGCAGTTTGCCCGGGGTTGCGAAAGCACCCCCGGGCGTTTTATTTTGCGGGCTCAAATCACCACGCCGCCCGCCATGCAAGACGCCACCCTGATCGGCACCCTGCCCTACACGCCGCCTTATGACTGGGGCTGGATGTTCGCCTTTTTGTCCCGCCGCTCGGTGAGCCATATCGAAGTGTGCTCGCCAGAAGGCTTCATGCGCACGCTTAGCCTTGCGGGGCGCACTGGTTGGGTGCGCATCTCGCCCGGGCAAGAGGGTGCTTCGGTGTGGGCGGGGGGTGATTTGGTTACCGCGCAGAAGCCGGTATTGGCCTGTGTGCGCCGGCTGTTTGATCTCGATGCCCGGCCCGATGACATCATGCGGCATCTTGATGGCTTGAGCAGATTGCGGCCCGGCATTCGCCTGCCCGGCAGCCCCAGCGCCTTTGAATTCGCGGTGCGCGCCATCTGCGAACAACAGATCAGCACACAAGCGGCAGTGCGGCTCACGGGGAAGCTGGTGGCGCGTTTTGGCCAGCCGATTGCAACCCCTCATGCCGGGCTCGACAGGCTCTTTCCAGATGCCCAGACCTTGGCCCGCCACAGTGTGGAAGAGATCGCCGCTGTGGGGCTGCCGAAAACACGCGCTGCCGCGCTGCACACGCTGGCAAAGCGCGTGGCGCACCACCCGCTCGATCTTGAAAAGCCTCACGATATCGAAGCCGGCATCGCGGCTTTGCAAGCGCTGCCCGGCATTGGGCCTTGGACGGCGGGTTATATCGCGCTTCGTGGCTGGTCAGCGCCGGATATTTTCTTGCCCACTGATGCCGCTGTGGTCAAATTTTTCGGCGGCAAACGCCCGCAGGAGATTGGGGCGCTGAGCGAGGCATTCCGGCCTTATCGCTCGTATGCGTTGTTGCAGATCTGGGAGGAAGGCGATCGGCCGGCTGATGATCGGAAATAAACCAAGCGGCTGGCCGATCGCGCGGCCCGCCGATTGATCATGATTACTTCACCGGCTGCTTCAACTGCTCCAGAATCGCCGGGTTTTCAAGGGTGGAGACATCCTGCGTGATCTCCTCGCCGCGGGCCAACACGCGAAGAAGGCGCCGCATAATTTTCCCGGAGCGGGTCTTGGGCAGGTTGTCACCAAAGCGAATGTCTTTAGGCTTGGCGATTGGGCCGATTTCCTTGGCCACCCAATTTTGCAATTCCGCCACCAGTTTTTTCGCTTCATCGCCCTCAGGCCGCGGACGGCGCAGCACCACGAAGGCGACGATCGCTTCACCCGTGAGCTCATCGGGGCGCCCCACCACGGCGGCTTCCGCCACCAGGGGGTTGGACACCAGCGCCGATTCGATTTCCATCGTGCCCATGCGGTGGCCGGAGACATTGAGCACATCATCGATGCGCCCGGTGATCGTGAAATAACCTGTCTGCGGGTCGCGAATCGCGCCGTCACCGGCGAGGTAATACTTACCCTGAAAATCCGCCGGGTAATACGACTTTTTAAAGCGGTCAGGATCACCCCAGATGGTGCGAATCATCGACGGCCAGGGCTTCTTGATGACCAGTATGCCGCCGCTGCCGTGGGCCACATCATTGCCCGTTTCATCCACCACCGCGGCCTCGATGCCGGGGAAAGGCAAGGTGCAAGAGCCCGGCTTCAAATCCGTCACCCCGGGCAGCGGAGTGATCATGTGGCCGCCGGTTTCGGTCTGCCAGAAGGTGTCCGCAATCGGGCAGCGGCCGCCGCCCACATAAGTGTGATACCACACCCAAGCCGCGGGGTTGATCGGCTCGCCCACCGAGCCCAGCAAGCGCAGGCTGGCGAGATCGAAGTTTTTCGGATGGGTCGTCGGCGTGGTGTCAGAGGCCTTGATCAGCGCGCGAATCGCGGTGGGCGCGGTGTAGAAAATGCTCACTTTGTGATCTTGAATCATGCGCCAGAAGCGGCCGGCATCCGGGTAGGTCGGCACGCCTTCAAAGACAATCTGCGTGCCGCCGCACGCCAGCGGCCCATAGGCGATGTAGGTGTGGCCCGTCACCCAGCCGATGTCGGCTGTGCACCAGAAAACATCGTGCGGCTTGAGGTCGAAGGTCCATTTCATGGTGAGGACGGCATGCAGCAGATAGCCGCCGGTGGAGTGCTGCACCCCCTTGGGTTTGCCGGTGGAGCCTGAGGTGTAAAGCAAAAAGAGCGGGTGCTCGGCCTCCACCCAGGTGGGCTCGCAGGTATCGGGCAGCCCGGCTTCGGCCTCATGCCACCACACATCACGCCCGGCCTGCATGGCGCAGGCGCCGCCAGTGCGGCGGAACACCACCACATGGCGAATGCTCTCGCAGCCGCCCATCGCGATGCCCTCATCCACGGCGGGCTTCAGCGGGATATTTTTACCGCCGCGGCACTGCTCATCCGCGGTGATCACCATCACGGCGCCCGCATCATTGATACGGTCACGCAAGGATTGCGCGGAAAAGCCACCAAACACCACCGAATGCGTGGCACCAATGCGCGCGCAGGCTTGCATCGCCACCACGCCTTCGACCGACATCGGCATGTAAATCACCACCCGATCGCCCTTGCCTACGCCTAATTTTTTGAGCGCATTGGCAAAGCGGCCGACCTTGGCGAGCAGCGCGGCATAGCTCACCTCGGTGATGCTGCCGTCATCCGCCTCGAAAATGATCGCGGTTTTATCGCCCTGCCCGGCGGCTACATGGCGGTCCAGGCAGTTATGCGAGACATTGAGTTTGCCGTCGGAAAACCACTTGAAGAAAGGTGCGTTGGACTCATCGAGCACTTGGTTGAAGGGCGTGTGCCAGTCAAGATGCTCACGCGCAAGCCGCGCCCAGTAGCCTTGATAATCGGCTTGGGCCTCGCGGCAGAGGGCGTCATAGTGCTCGCGGCCGGCAATGGTGGCCTGGGCAGTGAAATCTTTAGGCGGTGGGTAAAGCCGCGTTTCCGCGTTGTGGGACTCAGACATGATGACCTCCTCGATGAGTGGCAATGGCTGGTTTGGCTGGCACCTTCTGTGGGCGGCCTGTTATTGACTTCATTCTAAAACCAGGCGGGGCAAAACGACAGCCCCGAGGATGCCAGATCAATAATTAGCAGGCCGCTGCAGCAC
>JBEAUN010000229.1:0-2894 GCA_041161415.1 Pseudomonadota bacterium
ATTCAAGGGAAAGGCGCCGGAGCCGTAAAAATCGGTAAGCGATTTTTTGGGCCGCGAGCCGGTGACAAAATAAACACCCAAGGGGGTGCGGCGGTCGCCCTCGAAAAGCTTGTCAGCGCCGGCTTTGCCGATAGTGGTGTAAAAATCGGACACCAGTTCGGGCACGCCGTTGTTGTTGCGGAAAACATAGAGCCGCGAGCGCTCGGCATCGACCACAATCGCGTGTTTCAACTCCGCCGGCAGGGAAACAAGCGAAGCCGGCACCCGGCCCGCCCCGGGCGCTTCGCGCGCTGCGCGTGCGCGCGTCAAAAGCTCGTCGCGCAGCTGCATGAGACGCTCATTGCGAGTGGGGTCGCCATTGCCAAAGCCGGCAAGCGGACGACCCTGCGCCAGCAGGAGATCCGCCTGCACCAATTGGGCAAGCCGGTAATTGGGATGCGCCTTCAAGAGCGCGGCGAGTCGCGTCGAAGCGGCGTCGACCTCGCCGCGGGTGATTTCGTTGATGGCTTGCAAGAGCTCGGTTTCAGCCGGCGCACGGGCCACCGCCAGTGCGCCGGTCGGCACCATGAATACGAAAAGCGCGCCGAGCAGCGCGCGCTTCATGACACCAGAAAAGAGCAAAGCCAACATCTCATCCTTCGATAAATGCACAACCGTTGGAGCCGCCTCGCCCAACGCACGATGGCGAGGCGTGATCACCCGGCGTTATTTCGCCACGCGCTCCTCGACAATCCGCCACTCGCCATCACGCAGGGCCATCACGAGTGTCTTGTTGTCTTCGCTCTTGTGGAGGGGTGAGCGGTAGTGCTGTGTGAAGGTGGCCACGGCCTTGCCTTTTTTCTGCTTGATGGTGAGGCCTTCGATTTCGATGCTGATGGTCTCAGGCTTGGTGATGCGCTCGCGGCGCTGGTTTTCCCATTGCGCACGGCCACCCGTTGGCGGGCGGAAATCCTGCGCATAGGCGGCGAGGTAGCCATCCACATCCTTGCTGGCCCAGGCCCCTGCCCAGTTGCGCACCGCCTGCTCCACGGCAGTGCCGTCGAATTCCTTGCCGTCTGCCGCGGCAGCGGGCTCACGGCTTGAGGAGGCATCGGCGGTTTGGGTGGGTTCAGATTTTGGCTCCGGCTTGGCTTCTGGCTTTGGCTCTGCCTTGGGCGGCTCGATCTTCGGCGCTTCAAGCTTGGGCGGCTCAACCTTGGCGACTTCGGTCTTCCCGCCCTTCTTGCCTTTGGCTGCAATCGGCTTGTCTTCGCTCTTGGCCAAAGCGGCGGGCGCGGGCGTTGCAGCCGGCGCGGCAGTCTCAGCAGCGGGTTTTTTCGCAGGCGTTTCAGCCGCAGCGACCTGGGTGTCGCGCGCGCCGCCGATCAGGTTTTTCACCGAGGCGAGCTTGCGAGTGGTCTCGGGGCTGGCGTCTTCCAGGTTCTTGGCTTTGGCATAGACATCGCCAGCCAGGCGCAGATACAGGTCACCCAGATTTTCAAGCGCGGTGGTGTAGGCCGGGTTGATGCGAATGGCTTTTTCCAGCGCATCACGGGCATCGAGATAGCGGCGCTGCTGCGCAAACAGTGCGGCCAGGTTGTTGTAGGGCTCTGGCAGATCGGGCTGATCGGTGATCAGCGCCTTGAAGGCTTCGATGGCTTCATCCGGGCGATTGAGCTCAGAGAGAATCACGCCGCGCATGAAACGGGCGTTGAGGTCTTTGGGGCTGCCCTCAAGAATGCGGTCAACATTGGTCAGCGCTTGCCGATATTGCCCCTTGGAGACGAGCGAGAAAACCTCTTCCACCGGATCCGCCGCCCACGCGGGAGAGGCAAGAACCGCACCGAACGCCATACCCATCGCAAACACCGCAGGCTTGAACCATGACCGCATAGGTTTTCCTCCCGAAAACTGCCTGTTGATCGAACTCTTTGCACCCGACCCTACCGCAACACCACACACGAAGTGACATTTGCCACGGCAGATCATCAGGCTCCCCGAGATAATTGTTCTCGAGTTACACGGTGCCAATGATACCGCAGCATTCAACACAAAAATCGCGTTTTTGTCGATTCCATCTGGCGGTTTTTGCATTCGTGGCGCCTGGCTTGCCCCCGACCCTCTGCCGAGCCACGCATGACTGACAAACAGCCCCCCAAAGCCGCTGCCGGCGAAGATGCGTTTTACAGCACCACCGAAGCGGCCAAACTGCTTGGCGTATGCAACACCACGGTGCAGATCATGGCTGAAAAGGGCCTGCTGCGCGCCTGGAAAACACTGGGTGGGCACCGGCGCATTAGCCGTGAATCGGTGGATGCGCTGCGCGAGCGGCGAAGCCTGGCAGCCAGCGCGATGGGCAAGACGAGCATGGTGCGCGTGCTGGTCGCCGATGACGACCCGGCTTTGCGTGAGCTGTATCGCGCCACCTTGAGCGGCTGGGGATTGCCGGTGGAGGTGATACTTGCCACCGACGGCCTGGAGGCGCTGATTTTGATCGAGCGCGTTCGGCCCGATATCTTGCTCACTGATCTCAACATGGCGCCGGTCGATGGTTTCCAGCTGCTGACGATGCTGCGCCGACACGCGGAATTCAATGCCATGCAGATCCTGGTGATCAGCGGCTTGAGCCCAGATGAAATCGCGCGGCGCGGCGGCCTGCCGCGGGGCATTGTGGCCTACGGCAAGCCCGCGCCCTTTGACAAGATCGAGGGCTTCATCGAAGCCAGTGTGTTGCGCAAGGAAGTGGAGTTGGCACCTGCATAAGCCACTGTTCCAGCGGCTCAGGGCTTCGATAATCCTAAAAACCGCAGTTGGGCACGCTGGAGTGCCTGTTTTTTGGGCTGTCTGGCAAGGCGCGACAACGCGGAATGGTCATTCCATTCAAGGCGGAGCAACACAGCCAGGCGGCCCAAAAA
>JBEAUN010000320.1:0-2571 GCA_041161415.1 Pseudomonadota bacterium
CCGGTGGAGTCCACCACGCGCGGGTCTTCCGGCATGAAGGGCAGCTTCACGGCTTGCGAGCCGGCGGCGATGAGGGCGTGTTTGAACTTCACCACCTTCTTGCCATCACTGGTTTCGACGCCGATGTGATAGGGGTCGATGAATTGCCCCACGCCTTGTACCACCTGCACTTTGCGGCCCTTGGCCATACCGGCGAGCCCGCCGGTGAGCTTGCCGATCACTTTGTTTTTGTAATCGCGCAGCTTGTCGAGATCGATGGTCGGCTCGGCAAAGCTGATGCCGTGTGCGCCCATGGTGCGGGCTTCATCCAGCACCGCGGCGGAATGCAACAGCGCCTTGGAGGGGATGCAGCCGACATTAAGACACACGCCACCGAGTGTCGCGTAACGCTCGATCAGCACCACCTTCATGCCCAGATCCGCAGCGCGGAAGGCGCCGGAGTAACCACCAGGGCCAGCGCCCAGCACCATCATGTCGCATTCGATGTCGACCGGGCCGGTGTAGGTGCTTGCCACGGGCGCAGCGGCGGGGGCACTCATCGCCACCACAGGGCCGGCGGCAATCCCGCGCGGCGGCACAGCGCTCGCCGCCGGAGCGGCCTTGGGCGCGGCAGCGGCGGGCTTTTCAGCGGCGGCTTCGAGCATCAGCACCAGCGAGCCTTCGCCCACGCGGTCGCCCACTTTCACTTTCACTTCACGTACCACGCCGGCAGCTGGCGCGGGCACATCCATGGTGGCCTTGTCCGATTCAAGCGTGATCAGGGCGTCTTCGGCCTGCACGGCATCGCCGGCTTTGACCAGCACCTCGATGATGGGCACATCTTTGAAGTCGCCGATATCCGGGACTTTGACTTCGAGCAAACTCATTTGCTGTCCTTTGCCAATTTGATTGTGTGGATGACGATCGGCCCACTGCTTGCGGTGTCGAATTCGATACCGGCTTCCACGCCGATGCGGGCGATATCTGCGGCGGATTTGCTTTTGTCATACGCCGCGAACATCGCACCCAGCGCAAAACTGCGGCCTGAGCCAATCGCCCAGTAGCGATCGAAAGCGAACACTTCGCGGTAGGAGTAGACGCCGTAGATGCCGCTTTGATTGACGATCAGCGCGGTGATCTGCGAGGACTCATACGGGTCGTCGTCATCTTCCTTGGGGTTGAGATAGGCGTGTTCCTTAAGGATGGGGTGCAGCCGCCGAAAGGTATCGAACACCTCCTGCCGACTCCCTAAGCGCACATCGTCGAGCTTGGCGAGCGCACTGCCGAGCACCAGGTGATGCGCGGAGCTGCCGCATACACCGATGTAAGAGTCATGGAGATGCAGGATTTTGTCGTGCTCGGCTTTGTAGCTCGCACCCAGGCGCGTATCGCCAAAGGTGGTGAGCGACTCGGCGGCAATCGCGGCCACGCCATTTTTGCGAACGACTGCAATCGTGGTCATGGCCGCGGCCCGGTCTTAGAGCACCACCCGGCGCATATCGGCCAGGAGCTCGGCGATATAGACATTGAACCGGGTGGCCAGCGCGCCGTCGATCACGCGGTGATCGGCAGACAGCGACAAAGGCAGCGTCAAGCGCGGTACGAATTGCTTGCCGTCCCACACCGGCTTCATGGCAGATTTATTGACGCCGAGAATCGCCACTTCAGGTGCATTGACGATCGGCGAGAACGCCGTGCCGCCGATGCCACCGAGGCTCGAAATGGTGAAGCAGCCGCCCTGCATGTCAGCGGGGCCGAGCTTGCCATCACGCGCTTTCTTGGCGAGCTCTGCGGATTCCTTGGCCAGCTCGAAGATGCCTTTTTTGTCGGCGTCCTTGATCACCGGCACCACCAACCCATTGGGCGTGTCGGCGGCAAAGGCGATGTTGACGTACTGCTTCAACACCAGGTTGTCGCCATCGAGCGAGGAGTTGAACTCCGGGAATTGACGCAGGGCTTTCGCGCACGCTTTGATCAGGAAGGCGAGCATGGTGACCTTGATGCCGGCCTTCTCGTTTTCCTTGTTGAGTTGCACGCGGAAGGCTTCAAGATCGGTGATGTCGGCGTCTTCATGGAAGGTGACCGCGGGCACCATCACCCAGTTGCGGGCGAGGTTTGCACCGGAAATCTTCTTGATGCGCGACAAGGGCTTGACTTCCACCGGGCCGAACTTGGCGAAGTCGACCTTCGGCCAGGGCAAGAGATCGAGCACGCCACCGCCGGTGATGCCACCTGCCGGTGCGGCAGGGGCGGCTTCGGCCTTGGCTACGGCGCCCTTCACATACGTCTGCACATCGATCTGCAACACACGGCCTTTGGGGCCAGTGCCGCGCACCTTGGCGACATCTACGCCCAGCTCGCGGGCATAGCGGCGCACCGAGGGGCTGGCGTGCGATTTGTGACCGCCCACGACTTCAGCGGCAATCGTGGCGGCAGAAGGCATGGCCAGCACCACCGCGCCTTGCGGCGCAGCGGGGGCGGCTGGCGCGGCTTGCACCGGGGCGAGTTGCACCACTTGCGCCACGGGCGCGGCAGCGGCAGCTGTGGCAGGTGAGGCAGGCTGGGCCGGGGCGGCGGCTGCGCCACTGGTGG
>JBEAUN010000321.1:0-4588 GCA_041161415.1 Pseudomonadota bacterium
GTTTTGGCAAGCGCGCGGAGACTCTCTGGCGAGAGGTCATCGGCGCTAAGCCGCGCGGCAATCGGCAGGCGGCCGAAATGATGCCGCTCTGAGCGCTGATAGAGCGGGTCGTAGTGTTCAGCGATCAGCTCACTGAAGAGTGGCTTGAGCGCCCCCCGCTCGGCATAGCCGCGCCAGCGATTCAGTGTTTCGCGGCTGTGGAGCGGGGCGATGCGATTCAGCTTTTCAATCAGTGCGTCACGCGCCTCACCCAGCCAGGCGTAGTCTTCCAAAAGCAACCGAAGCCGCGCCGGCAAGCTCGCCTCCAACATCACACACGCGGATTGGCGGATGCGCGAAAGCAGTGCTGTGGGCAGATAACGCTCACCGATTTTGCGGCTTTCCGCTTCGATGAAAATCACCTGCCCGCGATCAAAGCCGCGCAGGGCCGCGAGCAGGTGGCTCTCGAATAATTTTTGCGACGGCTGCGGCGTGTGGGGCAGGGCGCCCAGCACTGAGCCGCGGTGAGCGGCGAGTGCCTCCAGATCCAGCGTTTGCGCGCCTTGCCCGGCCAGCGCGTGCAAGAGGCGCGTCTTGCCGCTGCCGGTGGCGCCGCACAGCACGCGAAATTGAAATTGGGTGGGCAGGGTGTCCAACTGGCGCAGCACATCCTGGCGATAGACTTTGTAACCGCCTTCAAGCTGGCGAGCGTCCCAGCCGATCATGCGCAGCCAGGTGGTGAAGGCGCCGCTGCGTTGTCCGCCGCGCCAGCAATAAATGAGCGGCCGCCAGCTTTTCGGCTTGCCCTGAAAACGCGCAGCCAGGTGGCGTGCGATATTTTCGGCGACATACACCGCACCGCGTTTGCGCGCTTCAAAGGGCGAAACTTGTTTGTAGAGCGTGCCGATTTCTGCGCGCTCTGCATCATCGAGCACCGGGCAATTGATGGCGCCGGGGAGGTGGTCTTCGGCGAATTCAGCCGGCGAGCGGGCGTCCACAATCTCGTCGAATTCGCCTATCTGTGTTAGCGTCGCCAGCCCGAATGGATGTGTGCTCATGATGGATGAAATCAAACTGACCCGGTTCTCCCACGGCGGCGGCTGCGGCTGCAAAATCGCCCCTGGGGTGTTGTCGCAGATTCTTTCCAAAAGCCCGATGGGCGCGATGTCTGCCGCGCTCATGGTGGGGCTGGAAACCAGCGACGATGCGGCAGTCTACCGCTTGAATGACGCACAAGCACTGATTGCCACCACAGATTTTTTCACCCCTATTGTCGATGACCCTTTTGATTTCGGGCGCATCGCCGCGACCAATGCCATTTCCGATATCTACGCCATGGGTGGCGAGCCGATCATGGCGCTGGCGATTGTGGGCATGCCGCTGGAGACATTGCCGCTGGAAGTGATCGGCCGCATTCTTGAAGGGGGGCAAGCCGTGTGCAAGGCGGCGGGTATTCCGTTGGCAGGCGGGCATTCGATCGATGTGGTGGAGCCGATCTATGGCTTGGTGGCGCTGGGGCTCGCGCACCCGGATCACATCAAGCGAAATTGCGATGCCCAGGCGGGGGATGTGTTGATTCTCGGTAAGCCCCTGGGGGTGGGCGTGCTGTCGGCGGCCTTGAAAAAAGGCCTGCTTTCAAGTGCGGGGTATGAGGCGATGATCGCGCACACCACGAAGCTCAATATCGCCGGTGTCAAGCTTGGCAAGCTGGCCGGTGTGCGTGCCATGACGGATGTCACCGGCTTTGGGCTGGCTGGGCATTTGCTGGAAATCTGCCGCGGCTCGGGGCTTTCTGCTGCGCTCGATTTTTCACGCGTGCCGTTGATCGAAGAGGCCGTGCGGCACGCGCAGGCCGGCATCAAGACCGGAGCTTCTGCGCGTAATTGGGCGGGCTATGGAGAGGCGGTTGCGCTTCCCGGGCTGGCAGATTGGCAGCAGGTGTTGCTCACTGATCCGCAGACCAGTGGCGGGTTGTTGGTGAGCTGCGCGCCGGCCGATGCGGATTCAGTGTTGCAGGTGTTCCGCCAAGCGGGCTTTGGTGAAGCGGCGGTGGTCGGTGAGATGATGGCTGGGCCTGCGCAGATTAAGGTCCGCGCTTAAAGAGGCCGGTCGCCAAATTCACGCGCCTTGTCGCGGCTGACTTGATGCAGCAAGGCGCTCAAGAGAAGGGCCGCGGCGATGGTGCTCACCACTGAAGCACCCCAGAAGCCCGCCGCACCGCTTGGCCCCAAGGTGTAGCCCAGCGCGCTCAGATCGTAAAAAGCGAGATAATACCCGCCGCCCAAACCGATCAGCCAAAAGCACAGCACATGAATCCACATCGGTGCGAACGTGACTTTATAGCCGCGCAGCGCGAAGGTGCCGATGGTCTGTACGCCATCGAAAAACTGATAGACCGCGATGAAGATCATGAGCTGCACACCGATCGTGACCACTGCCGGGTCATCGCTGAAGGCATGGGCGATGGGGTTTCGCAATAGATAAATGATCAGCCCCACCACCGTGGCAAGCGTGCCGGCCAGCAGCGCGCCCACCCAGGCGGTGTGGCGGGCGCGGCGATAATCGCCGGCGCCGCAGGCCTGGCCCACCAGGATGGAAGTGGCGGTGCCCAAGGCCAGCGGCAGCATGTAACACAGGCCCGCCATTTGCGCGGCGATGCGATGCCCGCCGATCACAGAAGGCCCCAGCCGCGCCACGAACAGTGCGATCAGGGTGAAGGCGCTGATCTCCACCATAAGAGAAAACGCAATCGGCGCGCCCAGCTTGATGAGCTCGGCTTGGCGCTGCCAATCGGGCTTTTGCCAGTCTTTGAAAAGCGCCAGTGCGGTGAAATCCGGGTGGCGGGCAAAGTAGCGAAATGCCAGCAGCATATTGAGTGTGGTGGCGATCGCGGTGGCGATGCCGCAGCCGGTGGCGCCCAGCTCAGGCAGCCCGAGTTCGCCGTGGATCAGCACATAATTGAGCGGCACATTGACTGCGACACCGGTCATGCTGACCCACATCAGCACCCGCTGGTGGTGGGTGGCGCCCAACAGCGCGGTGGCCACTTTGTAGAGCATCACCGCCGGTATGCCAAAGGCAATCGCGCGCAGATAGTCTGCCGCTTTATCGAGCACCTCGGGGCTTGCTTGTGTCCAGGCCAGAAGCGGTGCGGGAAACGACAGCACGCCCACGCCCAGCACCGCGAGCAGGGCCGCAAGCCACACGCCTTGCTGGAAATCGCGACGGATGAGTGCGCGATCGCCCGCGCCGTGGTGATGCGCAAAATGCGGCGAGAGCGCCTGCAGCACGCCGGAGAGGGTGAGAAAGACGGTGATGTAAACGCTGTTGCCCAATGCCACTGCTGCCAGATCAGTGGTGTGGTAGTGGCCCACCATCATGGTGTCCATGATGGGCATGAGCATGAGCGTGACCTGGGCGATGAGAATCGGCCAAGCCAGGTGGAGTGTGGCGCGCAGGGTGGTGCGGGTCAATGCGCTGATCTGATTTCTGTCAAAAGAACCAAGGGGTGTGGCGCTGAGGCGGTATCAACGCGCCACACCTATCGCTGGCCCAGTGCTTGAGGGCTTGCATTATGGCGCTCTCTTGAGCCCTCCCATCTGGCTGTCAAGTTTGCGCTTTTTGGGTGCCGGGGTCGAGTGATTTTTCTCGGCAAGTGCGTTTTTACTGGCAGAAATCATGGCCTGCAATTCAATCACGCTCGGATCCGTGGGGGCGATGGCGCGCATCTTTCTCAGAATCAAGCTGGCTTTTTGGATTTCTCCCAGCTCAAGATGCAATTTTGCAAGACTCACGTAATTCACCGTGTATCCAGGATTGTGGGCCAGCGCTTTGGCAAGATCGGCGCGCGCTTCATCGGGTCTACCGCTGCCAATCAGTGCCGCGCCGCGCAGGATATGGTTTGCGGAGTTGCAGGGGTAATCCTGCATAAGCTGATCGCAATCGGCGAGGCAGCGGTCCAGGTCTCCCAGTAGCAGGAAGCCTTGGGCGCGATTTAGCAGCAAATCGTAGGTAAGCGGGGTTTTGATGGTTTGAACAAGGCACTTCAGCGCCTCACTCTTGCGCCCAATCCCAAACAAGGCCTGTGCCTGGTGGATGAGAAGGGAGGGGTCATGCGGCGAGATCAAAATCGCCTTTGAGAGCAGGCTTTCAGCTTCGCTGGGGTTGCTCTGTGCGAGCCTTATGGCGGCGAGTTTGCCCAGCGCCTCGGCACACTCGGGGGTTTCATCCAGCACGCGCTGGAAGCTTTTGGCGGCTTCCTCTAGGGGGCCGTTGGCGAGCAGAATCGTACCCTCGGTGAGGCGCACAACGGGATTGCGGGGGGCGAGGTCTATCGCGGTCGCAATTGTCAGCCGGGCCTCGTCGATTTGTCCTGCGTCGTGCTGAATTTTCGCAAGGCTTGCGAGCAGCAGCGGCTCGTTGGGTTTGAAGGCGCAGGCCAGTCTGGCGTGGGTGATGGCCTCCCCTAAGCGGCCCATTCCGATCAGCATCTTGGCCCACGCGGTATGCGCAAGGACAGGGTCGATTAAAGCGACTTGCTGGAAGCAGAGCGCCCCATGCATTTCATCGGCAAGCAGGAAGAGAGATTTGGCTTTGGCAAGCAGTGCAT
>JBEAUN010000336.1:0-13298 GCA_041161415.1 Pseudomonadota bacterium
GCCTGAGTATTTGTCCCGCCGTGTAGAAATGGTGCAGGATGTGGCCTCCATTTCCGAGTTGATAGAGCCCCTTTCCTCGATCGCTCGCGTGCCGGTGTTGGTGCGTGATGATGCACTTCTCGCCGCCGCGCGTGGCGCTTCTCTCTATTCCATCACGCCTTCCGTGGCTTCTGCGCCTGCAGCCGGCGCTACGCCGGCCCTGGGAGCCACCCCGTCTCCGTCCGTGTCAGTCGGAGCCTCCGCAGCAGGTGGGGGTGCTGCGAGTTCTGCGCCGGTGAGTTTCCGGTTTTCAGGCGCGCTTTCAGGCTTGCTGGATCTTGTCGCCGGGCGCTTTGGCATCTCTTGGCGCCACACGCCTGCCGGTACGATCGAGTTCTATCATCGTGACACCCGCACCTTCACCGTCATGGTGTTGCCGGGGGATATGGTGGCCAACACGGACATTGGTACATCGGGCGGTGGTTCATCCTCGGGTACCGCCGGCTCCTCCCGCTCAGCAACCCAGCGCACTCAAGCATCTGTCGGCATGACTTTCTGGAAGTCGCTTGAAGATAGCATCAATGCCGTCAAATCCCGCGATGGTGTTGTGACAGTCAATAGCTCGGCCGGCACTGTGACCGTCACCGATACCCCCACAATTCTTGAACAAGTAGGGCGTCTGATCGAAGGGCAGAATGCACTGCTTTCAAAGCAAGTGTTGCTGGATGTGAAGGTGGTGACGCTGAAACTCAGCAACGGAGAGTCTTTGGGTATCGACTGGGGTCTTGTGTATACCAAGCTCTCAGCGGGCGGCAATAAACTCGGCTTTGTTACCAACAATGGCGTCCAGGTTGGGGACGGTGCCGGGGCGGCGCTGATTTTCTCGACGGCCACCAACAGTTTTGATTCCAGTCAGCAAAGCATCCTGAAAGCACTGGCTGAACAGGCGGACATCAGTGATGTGACGTCCGCCCAGCAGTATGCGCTCAATAATCAGCCGACGCCGATTCAGGTGGGCACCACCTCTCGTTTTATTGACACCTATACCCGCACTGTTGACACTACCACCCAAGTGCCTACTGTTTCGGTAACGGCTGGCACGGTAACCTCCGGCGTCGCGCTGCAGTTGTTACCGCGGATTCTCGACAAAGAA
Organism: Pseudomonadota bacterium; assembly: GCA_041161415.1. Classification (GTDB taxonomy): domain Bacteria; phylum Pseudomonadota; class Gammaproteobacteria; order Burkholderiales; family Rhodocyclaceae; genus JBEAUN01. The sequence goes on from JBEAUN010000336.1 coordinate 1,133, forward strand.
AATATTCTCATTCACCTGTCGGCTGACTTGTCTGAGACGCCGGAAAATTTGCCACCGAAAACTTACGGTGAAGCTGGCAGCAGCGTTGCGATTTCCTTATGGAAACAGAACGTGCGCAACTTCATGCAGCGCGTGTCGCTTAAGTCAGGGGAAACATTGGTGCTCTCTGGTTATGAGAACACCGCGAACCAGGCCAGTCGCAGCGGGGTGGATCGCCCAGACAATCTTCTTTTGGGTGGAACCCGTTTGGCCAAGGCAGAGCGGACTGTGATTGTTATCATGATCACCCCCGTCATCATGGATCGCGTTCGGAGCTGAGCCCATGTATAACCAGCACCAGGTCTTTGATTACGGGGGGCAGGAGTTTGTATCCGGTCTCTTCTGGCAGACCTTGACCAGTGCCAAGGGCTGGAAAGACGAGGCCAGGGCACAGGTGAAGTTCCAGTTCAAGGACATGGATCTGATCAGTTTCTGCCAGCTGAAAGACCCCTTTGGTATTCCGCAGGTGGGATTTGCCTCATCGGTAGCGGGTGCAAAGGCAGGGGGTGTGTCGGTCGCTGCGGCGATTGCCAAGGCGGTCGCTCTGCGCTCTGGACATTCCAACTGGATGGGCATCTTCCCTGTTGAGGGTGATTTTTTCATCTTCGTTGCGGTGCTCAAGGATGCTCTGCTTCCTGAAGGGGATTACGCCGGTAGCAAAACCGAAGTTCTGGAGCGATTCGGCCAAGAATTTGGCCAGACTAACCAGTGGGAAGCCATTTACGCACCCAAGGCATTGCAAATCGGCAATTCCGAAGAGCTTCCACTTGAAGACCTCCTGCCATTTAAGGGTGGTAAGCTCAAGCTCAAAGACCCGTCGAGACTGCAACCCGTCGTCGTTTCTGTTCCATGGAAATCCCTGGCCATCGGTGCTGTTGTTTTGGCACTGCTGGCAGGTGCTGCCTATTTCGTCCTCGAAAAGGGCGCGGAGGTGGCGAAAATACCCGAGGTAGCCAAGGCTATCGAGCCCGTTACAGGTGAGCCGCCGCCGGAAGTGCTTCCTTTCCCGTGGAAGAGCGAGCCGGAGGCCGCGCAGGTGGCTCTTATGTGTTTTGATGCAATACAGCGTGTGCCGGACGGTCCTGGCGGCTGGAAGCTTGAGACTGTCGATTGTGATATGGGCGGCAGCGTCAAGTTCACTTGGCAGCGCGGGGTTTCGAATGTCACCTTCATCAAGCCAGTTGTGCCTGACGTAGCTTTTGAGCCAACCAACGGAGGTGACCCTCTTTCTTTCTCCGGAGATCAGGCAAGTCTCGTTGTGCGCCGGCAATTGCCGATGCCGTATGAGGGTGAGGCGGTTTCGGAGATGCGAAGCGCGAGGGTCGCCTTGATATCGTACTTGCAGGCTCGCGGAGTGGTGGGTACTTTCGAGAATATCCCTGAAAGCTACGACAAAAAAAACGCGAATGGTCAAAAAATCATCAAGGCCTGGGCCAGTCTTAAATTCACATTTACCAGTACGGTTTCACCTTGGGATTTCGTGACTGCAGCTGGGCACATACATGGACTAAGGCTAAAAAAAGCAACGCGCACGGGCGATCAATGGAAGCTGGAAGGAGAAATCTATGGTAAATAAACACACTCTCGGGCTGGTCGTTTCGCTGTTGCAAGCGTCTGTCGTCATGGCCCAAGCGCCTGCTGCAGCCCCCGCTCCGGCTGCGGCCCCGGCCATTGCTCCGGCCCCGGCAGGTACTGTGCCGGGTGGGCAGTCCTCTGCTGTACCCGCTGACTTGCGAGTTGAAAACGTGGTCATCGGCAAGGATGAATTCACTCGCATGCAACGCGAAATCCTGCTCCTCAAAAAACGTCTCGAGGAAACAGAGCTCAAAGCGCAGATTGCAACCAAAATGAAAGAAATCGAGCGGATCAACACCCCAACCCAGCAGCCTGCGCCTGAGGTTAATGTCGTATTCAAATCCATGCGTCAATCGGTGGATGGCGACCGTACTGCGACCTTCATGCTGGAAAATGGCTCAAGCCTAAGTGCGCGAGAGGGTGACACCCTTCCCAATGGCATGCGTGTCGCTTCGATTCGCTCTGACGGGGTGGTGCTGCGAAAAGGGAGTGTCGAGCGGCGTTTGGGCGTGGGCGGTTCGACGGCGCGCCCCACTGTGACGCCAACAGCGGGTGCTATGCCGATGGGACGCCCCTTCTAGGGTATCGAAGGTGCGCCGGAGACTGGCTTAATGGATACGACAAAAACATCGCAGATGCTCGGTGGGGGTGGAGACTCCATTGGCGAAGCACACCCAATCTCGATCCCGGAAAACCAGGAATATTGCCCCCCACTAGGCTTGGAAGCCAGTCTGTGCTTGCTCTCTGACGGTATGTTGCATGTCTCAATGGGTGCCAAAACCCAGCCTGAGATTGTTTCTTACATTGCCCGGGTGCGACGATTATTCAGGCAATCTGGCCGCGAAATTCAAGTTATTGACTCCGATATTCAGACCATCGGACAGCTCTATAAGCTTGGTCAGCGAGGCGCGAAGCGAATCGACAGTTCGACTACCCAGCGAATCTGCAACCAGCTCATCCTGGATGCTGTTAAAGCGGGGTCCTCGGACATCCACATCCGCATTGAGCGGAATCGCACGCGTGTTTTTTTCCGGGTGCTAGGTGATTTGGTTGAGCAGCGCCAGCACGAACAAACCCTGGAGATCGGCCAGTTTCTGATCCGCACGTTGTATGTTTCGATGTCGGATGAATCCGATGCCACCTACAAAGAGCGTGAGCGACAAGATGCGGTGATCAATGACCCCTCCAAGCTGCCGGCTGGGCTGTTTGGGGTGCGTATCGTGCGAGCGCCCACTAACGTGGGCGAGATTATGGTGTTGCGAATTCTCTACGACACCAGTTCGAGCCAGGGCACGCTTGGAGCATTGGGTTACGCCGATAACCAGCTCTCATCCATTGAAGCCATGATGGCCAAGCCCACGGGTATCAACTTCATTTCCGGTCCTACCGGCTCAGGTAAATCCACCACGCTGCAACGCGCCTTGGCTCAAGTATTCGGGGAGACCATGGGCCGCAAAAATATTGTCACGGTGGAAGACCCGACTGAATATGTGATCACCGGCGCGGTACAAACATCCGTCACCAACGCGAGCACGGATGAAGAGCGCGCAAGACAATTCGTTGGCGCCATTCGCGCAGCGATGCGGATGGACCCGGACATCATCATGATCTCCGAAGTGCGCGATTTTGCGAGTGCCCGCGCGGCCCTGCAGGCCTCCATGACGGGCCACCAGGTCTATACCACCATCCACGCCAATTCCGCGATGCATATTTTCGATCGATTGCTCGATCTCGGCATGGACCTCTCGTTACTCACCGATGAGACCCTTGTGACGGGCTTGGTGGCTCAGCGTCTTGTCAAGCAGCTTTGCCCGCATTGCAAGCTGCCGCTGCAAGAGGCACTTTCCAAGTCTCAGGCCATTAGTCGGCGCCAGATGGACCGCATATTCAAAACGGTTAAACTCGGTGGTGGTGTTGAGGGTGTTTGCTTGAAAGGCGATGGCTGTGACAAGTGCCGAGGAAGCGGCTACACGGGCCGCACAGTAGTGGCCGAGGTGATTGCACCCGATGGTATTTTCATGGATTACATGCGTAGTCGTGACAAGCGGGCTGCTGAGCGGCATTGGCGCACCAAGCTGGGTGGCGTTTCCATGATGGGGCATGCCATTGACAAAATCAGTGCCGGACTCATAGACCCGCGAGACGTGGAATCCCAGCTCGGTTTCCTGACAGATGAGCTCAATCGACTCGATTTTCTTAAGGCTTCCTAAGCATGAAACTCGATTCTGAATCCCTCAATATCGCGTGGGCCAAGTTTCAGTTTTTGGCGAGTAGTCAGACACGCATCGATATTTATCGCATGCTCTACTTCATGCTCCGAAATGGCATCAGCGTTTATGATGCCAATAAAGAGCTTTACAAACGCGCGCTCAAAAAAGGCAAGAGCCACCCCCATGTCATCATGTTTGGCGAGTGGATCGCTCAAATGGACGGTGGTCGGGATTTTGCCGATGCGCTGGGCGACTGGGTGCCACTTGAAGAACGCACGCTCATTTCCGCGGGCGGCAAGGCGGGCAAGCTCGAGCCCATTCTTTTGCGGGTGATTGAGTCCGTCAAGTTTTCCGCACAGATCAAAAAAGCACTGCTCGGCGCGACGCTATACCCCGCGATTCTTTTCGTTGTCGCGATGGGGATCACCGTGATGTTCGGGGTCAAAATTATCCCGGTGTTTGCCGAGATTTCTGATCCCAATACATGGAAGGGAATCGCCAAAAGCCTGCATATCATGTCGGGTATCGTCAAAGGCTACTGGTGGCTCTTTGTGTTGGTGATTATCGGCCTGGTGGTGGCCTATAAGATGAGTCTGCCGCGCTTCACCGGTAAGGTGCGCGCCTGGCTGGACCGCTACCCGCCTTATTCCTATTACCGGCTTCGCAATGGAAGCGGCTTCCTGATCTCGCTCGCGGTGCTGGTGGAAACTGGTACAAACATTGAGCGCGCACTTCTGATGCTGCGAAAACACGCGGATAAATGGATGCGAGAGCGGCTTGATCCGGTGATCGCCTATTCCCAATCCGGTGTTAATTTCGGTGATGCGCTCGAGCGTTCTGGCCACGGCTTTCCTGATCGTGCGATTATCGATTCAATTGCGATATTCTCCCAACGAGCAGAGTTGGATAAAGCGTTGCAGATCACCGCAAAAGAATGGATGGAAAACGGCCTTGACCAAGTCAATTCACAAGCTGCTGTTCTGAAAAGCGTCGCGTTTTTCAGTGTGGTGATGATTGTGGCTTGGCTCGTGATGGGGCTGTTTGCCATTCAGGAACAAATTGCTGAAACCATACAGCAAGCAGGGAGGTGATCGTGGTAGGTGAAGTGTGCTGTTGATTTCAACCAGCTGTTGTTTACAAACAAAAGGAGATGTTAAATGAAACGCGTAACGATTAATAAGCTGACCCGGCAAGCCGGTGTGACGATTCTTGAGTTTATTGCCTTCATCGGGTTGGCGGCGTTGGTCATTGCGGGCGCTCTTTCCCTCTACAACACGGCTTCAAAGGGCAATATGTCGCAGGAGGTTTTCAAAACAGCTTCGGCAGTGGCAACTGCAGCCCGGCAAGTTGCTTCCGGGACTTCTGGCGGCGGCGCCGCAGCCACAGCTATCCCTGCTCCCACCGGGTGGGCTGCAAATACGCCAAATGCCACCACCGTGACGTTTACGAAAACCGGTGCAACCCCAACTACGACAATCAAGTATACTGGTGGCGCTAGCGTGGACAATTTTGACCTTCAAATTACCGCGGACATCGATGTTATGCGCCAAATGTCCGGCAAAACCATTATGGGGGTTGCTTGTAGTCTGAGCGGGACTGCGAACGTTAACTGCAACAACATTCCTTACAATTAATTCACGTATCATGTCCCGCCGCGTAGCCGACCTCACGTTTTCAGACCTCTACCTCGGCGAGGTAGAGGTCTGGATGTGCACGTCGGCTTTACCCGAAGGCACCGCGCGGCTCCCGGCGGAGGCGGCTGAAGACGCCTACCGCTTGAGGGCTGCATGCGCCGCTGCAGAGGCGGACGCGGGAGCGGTGGATTTTTCTATGGAATATGACGGTATTCATTATCGCGTGTCGAAAATGATGCCGCAGCGTGGCGCGGTGTATGTGTTGCGTCGCATGCCCACCCAGGTGCCAAAGCTTGAGTCCTTGCGCCTGAATGAAGAAGTCATCAAGTCTTTGCTGACCCCGCGCATGACGGGCCTACTCCTGATTGCTGGGCGCACCGGCCAGGGCAAGACCACCACGGCCTCAGCACTTGTGGTGGAGCGCATCGAGCGCTTTGGCGGTGTGGCTATTGCGGCGGAAGACCCGCCCGAGCTGCCCTTGGAAGGCTTTCACCGCTCCGGGGTGTGTTATCAAGTCTGGGCCTCGCGCGATCGCGGTGGGTACCCCGCTGTGTCGCGTCAGATCATCCGCTGGAAGCCGAACATCATTATGTTTGGCGAGCTACGAGATTCCGAAACCGCGGAAGAGTCGATGAAAGCCGCGGTCAATGGTCACCTTGTGATCACCACTATTCACGCCGACAATGTCGCCGGCGCGATTCAGCGCTTTCATGCGCTGGTGAAGGACATGTCACCCGATTCTGCGGCCAAGCTATTGAGCGAGGGCCTGGCGGCTGTGATGGTGCAAGAGCTCATGTATGTGCCTGAGCTTGGTATCTTGCCGCAAGTGCAGTTTCTTGATTTTAATTTCGACGAATCTGGCAAAGGCGCCCGCACCCATGTCAGAGGCATGGCGTGGCAAATGCTTGAGGGTGAAGTGCAACACCAGGAAAATGTGCGTTCCTTCGGTCGGCTTTCTCAGCGTTTCAAGACGGCCTGATCAGAGCCGGAGAGGGTCGCTTACGCCCGCTGCGGTCTTGCATGTAAATTCCCATGGCTGACGCGCTTTAACCTCGCGCACAGCACCTGCCGACTCGCTACATCGACACTTTAGGACGGCGTGTGTGCGACACATCGCTATCAATCAGCGCCTCAGCGAGCCACTCGGCCACCGGCCGCTGACCCGATCGGCCAGCGCGCAATACCTCCCCCAGCATGATCAGGCACGGCCCGTCGCCAAGCGCTGCCGAAGCTGATTCAAGCGAGCCCAAGGTGCAGGGGATTTCCCGGCTCTGCGGCAGTGAGACGTTTTCAATGAGCAGCGCGGGCGTGTCAGCAGCCATACCGCGCGCAAGCAAGGTGTCGCGGATGTCTGCCGCCTGGCCTGCGCCCATGTAGAGCGCGGCGGTATCCGCGTTGAGCACAGCCTGTGCCCAATCACTGGGCTGCTCACTTTTGCCCACCCGCGGGGTAACAAAGCACACATTGCGGCTGATGCCACGTTGCGTGAGCGAGGTGCTGATCTGCGCAGCCGCTGCCAGCGCGGTGGTGATACCGGGCACCACTTCAAAATCAATCCCGGCGGCGACGAGCGCGTCGATTTCTTCTTGCGCGCGACCAAAGAGCATCGGGTCGCCGCCTTTCAACCGGACCACCACCGCGTGTTTTTGGACGGCATCCACCAGCCGCTTGTTGATGAAGGCCTGCGCAGTGCTGTGCTTGCCGCAGCGTTTGCCCACCGCGATATGCCGCGCCCGGCAGGCGAGCGCTAAAGTCTCCGGGTGCACCAGCGCATCGTGGAAGACCACATCGGCGCAGCCTAAAAGGCGCGCCGCGCGTAGGGTGAGGAGATCCGGTGCCCCGGGCCCGGCGCCCACCAGATAGACCTTCCCCAGCGCGGCCATGATCAGAGCACCATCCCGGCGCCGACGGTGTTATTGGTGGCTTCATCGATCACGATGAATGCCCCGGTGGCGCGGTTGGTTTCATAGGCATCGGCCGCCAGCGGCTGGGCGAGTTTGAAAGACACCTTGGCGATGTCATTCATCGCGAGCGTGGTGGCCGGCACGCGCTCCAAGCCATTGACATCGACGCGGTAGTCAATGCCGGCCACCATCGCCTTGGTTTCGCGGGTGGTGTGGCGAATGAGATATTTGCGCGCCGGCGAGAGCGGTGTTTCAGACAGCCAGCACACCATGGCGTCGATCTGCTTGACGCACTCAGGCGCTTCATCGGCTTTGACCAGCATATCGCCGCGAGAGATGTCGATGTCATCGTCCAGCAGAATCGTCACCGATTGCTCAGCAAAGGCGAGCGGCACGCTGTGCCCGGCGATCTGGATGTCTTTCACCGTCGAGGAAAGCCCCGAGGGCAGCACTTGCACCGCCTCGCCACGGGTGAGGGTGCCTGATTCCACCCGGCCCATGAAGCCGCGATAATCATGCAGCGCAGGGTCGTCAGAGGCCTGCGGGCGGCAGACATATTGCACCGGGAAGCGGAATTTTTCCGTGTGCTCGGAATGCGCCACCGGGGCGGCCTCCAGCATCTCGATCAGCGTGGGGCCTTGATACCAATCAAGCTTGTCGCCGCGCTCCACCACCATGTCGCCATTCAAGGCCGACAGCGGAATGAAGCGCACATCGTGAATGCCGAGCTTCTCGGCAAAGGCGAGATACTCCTCGCGGATGGTGTCGAAGACTGCTTGCGAGTAATCCACCAAATCCATTTTGTTGATGGCGATCACGAGATGCGGAATGCCCAGCAAATGCGCGATATAAGAGTGGCGCCGCGTCTGCGTGAGCACGCCGCGACGCGCATCAATCAGGATGATGGCGAGATTCGCGGTCGAGGCGGCGGTGACCATGTTGCGGGTGTATTGCTCATGCCCCGGGGCATCAGCGATGATGTATTTGCGCGTGCCGGTGGAGAAATAGCGATACGCCACATCGATGGTGATGCCTTGCTCGCGCTCGGCTTGCAGGCCATCGGTGAGCAGCGATAAATCCACCGCTTGCAGGCCACGCTTTTGCGAGGTGCGTTCGATCTGCGCGAGCGTGTCGGCGAGAATTGTCTTGCTGTCATAAAGCAAGCGGCCGATGAGTGTGCTCTTGCCATCATCCACGCTGCCGCAGGTCAAAAACCGCAGCAGGCCGTTGTCGATTTGTTGGGCGGACATTAAAAGTACCCCTCTTTCTTGCGCTGCTCCATCGAGGCGTCGCTGGTCTGGTCATCCAGACGCGTGGCGCCGCGCTCGGTGATGGTGGTTTGGGCGGTTTCCAGGATGATCTCGCCCACGGTGTGTGCGGTGGATTCCACCGGCGCGGTGCAGGTGATGTCCCCCACGGTGCGAAACCGCACCGACAGCTCAATCACCGCTTCGCCGCTCTTGGGCGGGGTGAGCGGGGTGACGGGCACGATGGCGCCGCCACGGCGCACCACCGGGCGGGTGTGGGCGAAATAAATCGAGGGCAGCTCCAGCCCTTCACGTTCGATGTATTGCCACACATCGAGCTCGGTCCAGTTGGAGATCGGAAAGGCGCGGATATTCTCGCCGCGGAATGAGCGGGCGTTATACAAATCCCACAATTCCGGCCGCTGGTTTTTCGGGTCCCACTGACCGAATTCATCGCGGAAGGACATGATGCGTTCTTTGGCGCGGGCCTTTTCTTCATCGCGCCGCGCGCCGCCGATGCAGGCGTCGAATTCAAATTCTGCAATCGCTTCGAGCAGTGTCACCGATTGATGGCGGTTACGCGGCTCGTCCGGGTTTTTCAGCACCACGGTGCCGCGCGCCATGGAGTCTTCCACCGAGCGCACGATCAGCCGCTCGCCCAATTCGGCGGCGCGCTTGTCGCGAAAATCGGTCACTTCGGTGTAGTTGTGGCCGGTGTCGATATTGAGCAGCGGGAAGGGAAACCTGCCGGGCCGGAAGGCTTTTTCCGCCAGGCGCAGCAGGCAGATCGAATCCTTGCCGCCGGAAAACAGCAGCGCAGGGTTTCGGCACTGGCCGGCCACTTCACGCATGATGTGAATGGCTTCGGCTTCGAGCCAGTCGAGGTGTGACAATGTGTGTTGAGTCATGAGTCGATTTCCAGAATCCGTTGCGGCTCACGGGCGGCTGACATGCAGCCCGCATTCCTTGCTATCCGGGTTTTCCCACCACCAGCGCCCGGCGCGGATGTCTTCGCCCGGCGAGATGGCGCGCGTGCAAGGCGCGCAGCCGATCGAGGGATAAAACTTGTCGTGCAGCGCGTTGTAAGGCACGTTGTGGGTGCGGATGTAGGCCCATACTTCTTTCTCGCTCCAATCGCTGAGCGGATTGAATTTTTCCAGCCCGTTGTCGGCATCGAACACCTGCACACTCAAGCCTTCTCGCGTGGCGGCTTGTTGCGCGCGCAGGCCAGTGATCCAGGCCCGCTTGCCGCGCAAGGCCCGCTTCAAGGGCTCGACCTTGCGGATGAAGCAGCATGCTTTTCGAAGATCTACCGACTCGTAAAAGGCATTGATGCCTTGCTCGCGGGTGTAGGTTTCGATCGCCGCAGTGTCGGGGTAATAGAGCGTGAGCTTCAAACCATAATGCTGCTGCACTGCCTGCATCAAGGTGTAGGTTTCCGCTGGAAGGCGACCGGTGTCGAGCGAAAAAATCTCGATCGGCAGAGTCGCTTTCAGGATGAGGTCAGTGAGCACCAAATCCTCGGCGCCCAGGCTGCTGGCGCAGGTGGCGGGGGCGAAATCCTGTGCGATGCGAGCGAGCAATTCGCTCGCCGCCCCGGTTTTCTGCGCGACCGAAGCCATCAGTGTTTCATCGCTCAAATTAGGGCGTGTTGCGGCATTCATGCCTTGCCCCCACGCGCGCGGCGACGAAACAGCGGCGCGCGATTTTCGGTTGAGCCCAGATAAGGCTCGGTGAAATCTTTTAAGCCCAACAGCGCATCATGAATATCGCGATCGGCGCGTACCGCAAAGGCATTGAAGCCCACCTGATTCATGAAAAACAACTGATCGCGCAGCACATCGCCAATCGCCCGAATCTCGCCGGTGTAACCCAGCCGCGTGCGCAGCATCACGGCGGTGGAGTAGTGCCGGCCATCGACAAATTTCGGGAAGTTAAGCGCGATCACCGGCAAGCGGTTGAGGTTGTCGAGGCTGTCAATCAAGGTTTCGATGGTCTCGAAACTCTCCAGCCACACACCCAACTCGCCCGCATCCAGCCGCTCGGTCAGCTCTGCCTTGCGATGTAGCCAAACCACCAGCGGCACAATCACGCGACCCGCCGGAATCACCACACTCGCGGCTTCTTCTGCTGTGGCGGCCTGCGTACCGGTGACTTTCATCACCACCACCTTGCCGGCTTGTTTTTGCACCGGCTCATCACGCACCGGCAGGCGCACCAGTTGCCAGGTGTCTTGCACCACCGCGCCATTGACGATGATCTCAGACATGGCTTGCCTCCTTTTTGGCTGCGCCATACACGCGGGTCTTGAAGGGCTCGATGCCCAGCCGCAACACGGTGTCGATAAACAGCTCGTCGTCATGCCGATGATCGACATAGGCATCGATCAGCTTTTGAATCACGCCGGGCACTTCTTCTGCTGCGAAGGAGGGCCCGATCACATCGCCCAGCCGCGCTTGCGAGCCCTGGCGGCCGCCAATCGAAATTTGATACCACTCCGAGCCGGTTTTATCCACGCCCAGAATACCGATGTGGCCCACATGGTGATGCCCGCAGGAATTCATGCAGCCGGAAATATTAAGCTCGAGATCGCCGATGTCATGGAGATAATCCAGGTCATCGAATTGACGCTGAATGGCTTCTGCAATCGGGATGGATTTGGCATTGGCGAGCGAGCAGAAATCCCCGCCCGGGCAGCAGATGATGTCGGTGATGAGCCCCACGTTCGGCGTGGCGAGCCCCGCAGCTTTGAGCTTCGACCACAGCGCATGCAGCGATTCAGAAGGCACATCGGCGAGGATGAGATTCTGCTCGTGGCTTGCGCGAATTTCGCCAAAGCTATAGGCATCGGCGAGATCGGCCACCAAATCCATTTGCGCGTCGGTGATGTCGCCCGGGGCGATGCCGGTGGGCTTGAGCGAAATCGTCACCGCGCGATAGCCCGCCACGCGGTGGGCATGCACATTGCGCCTTACCCACGCGGCGAAGGCCTTGTCAGCAGCGACCTGCGCGGCCAAGGCCTCGTCGTTTTTGCGTTCATATGCGGGCGGGGCGAATTGCGCCACCACGCGGTCTAACTCTTCTTGCGTGAGGGTATTCGGGCCGTCTTTGTCGTGCTGCCATTCTGCTTCCACCTGACGGGCGAATTCTTCCGCACCCAGGGCTTTCACCAGAATCTTGATGCGTGCTTTGTAGGCATTGTCGCGCCGGCCCCAGCGGTTATAGACGCGCAAAATCGCTTCGGTGTAGGTGAGGATGTGCTGCCAGGGCAAAAACTCTCGAATCACCGCGCCGATGATTGGCGTGCGGCCCAAGCCGCCCCCCACCAGCACACGAAAGCCGATCTCGCCGGCCTCGTTGCGCAGCAATTCAAGGCCGATATCATGCACCTGCACCACGGCGCGGTCTTCACGCGCGCCATTGACGGCGATCTTGAATTTGCGTGGCAGCCCGGCGAATTCCGGGTGGAAGGTGAAGGCTTGGCGGAGCAGCTCGCAAAACGCCCGCGGGTCGATGATTTCATCCGGCGCCACACCGGCGAATTGATCGGTGGTGAT
>JBEAUN010000345.1:0-5766 GCA_041161415.1 Pseudomonadota bacterium
CCTTTGACAACCATGCGCTCTCCAAGCGAGCCAAGGACTTCGGCAGCGCGGCGGTGATGCTCGCCTTGATTTTATGTGCAGTGACATGGTTATTAATCGCCGGTAAAACAATCGGCTGGCCGGGCTAGGGCGGGTATTCAATACCCGTTGAGCGTGCCGGCGCATGACAATGTGATGGCACTACCCGCGAGTGGTCTTGCGCATCAGGCTTGGCGCTGTCTTTTTGTGTGGCTGATCTCCGTTATGCCGGCGCCGTCACGAAGCCGGTTATAATCTCGAGCTTTTCCCAAACCGTCTTCCCCATGCAGGTTTATCGCGGCGTGCCCGCCTGCTCAGCGCAATCTGCGGTGCTCACCATCGGCAATTTCGATGGCGTGCACCTTGGGCACGTCGAGTTGTTGCGTCGGCTGGTGGGTCGCGCGCATTCGCTGGCGCTGCCTGCGGTGGTGATGACCTTCGAGCCGCACCCGCGCGAGTTTTTCTTGCCGCTGGCCTCGCCCCTGCGTTTATCCAGCCTGCGCGAGAAGCTTGAATTGCTCTCGTCAAATGGCGTTGATCGGGTGCATGTCTGCCGTTTCGATGCGCGATTTGCTGCGCTGTCGGCCGAGGCTTTTATCGATGATCTGCTGGTGAAGGGGTTGTCGGTGCGGCATCTGATCGTGGGCGATGATTTTCGTTTTGGTCGTGGCCGGGTGGGCGATTTCGCCATGCTGCAGGCGGCGGGGGGCTCGCAGGGCTTCAAGGTCGATGCCACGCCATCGGTCATGGTGGCCGGGGAGCGCGTGTCGAGCTCCGCTGTGCGCGATGCCCTTCAAGCCGGTGATCTGGATCGCACATCGAGACTCTTGGGCCGAGACTACTCGGTGAGCGGCAAGGTGGTGCATGGTGACAAGCGCGGGCGCATCATGGGCTTTCCCACTGCCAATATCGGCTTGAAAGGCCGGCGCTTGCCGCTCAATGGTGTCTTCGCGGTGAGCCTGGAAGGCGCGCTGGCCAAGCCCTTGCCGGCCGTGGCCAATGTGGGCGTGCGCCCCAGTGTGGGGGGCGACTTGCAGCCCACACTGGAAGTCCACGCGCTGGATTTCGAGGGCGATTTATATGGCCGGCATGTGCGGGTGAATTTCCTGCACCGTCTGCGGGGCGAAGAAAAATTCGCCGATCTTGAAGCGCTCAAATTAGCGATCTCGCGGGATGTAGCGGCCGCGCGAGCGCATTTCAAATTAACCTGATTGCCCAGAGCTTGATGCCATGGCTGACTATCGTGACACCCTGAATTTCCCCGACACCCCCTTTCCCATGCGGGGCGATTTGCCCAAGCGCGAGCCCCAGTGGCTGGCCGATTGGCAAAAACAAAAGCTTTATCAAAAGATCCGCAAGGCCAGTGCCGGACGGCCGAAATTTATCCTGCATGACGGCCCGCCCTATGCCAACGGCGACATCCACATCGGGCATGCGGTGAATAAGGTTTTGAAGGACATCATCATCCGCTCGAAAACGCTGGCGGGTTTTGATGCGCCCTATGTGCCGGGCTGGGATTGTCATGGTTTGCCGATCGAGCATCAGATCGAAAAAACGCACGGCAAGGAGATGTCCGCCGATCAAGCCCGCGCGCTGTGCCGTGAATACGCCAGTACCCAGATTGAGCGGCAGAAAAAAGATTTCATCCGGCTCGGTGTGCTGGGCGACTGGGATCACCCCTACAAGACCATGGCCTTCAAGACCGAGGCCGAGGAAATCCGAGCGCTTGGGCGCATCTTCAAGGCGGGGTATTTGTTCAAGGGCTTGAAGCCAGTGAATTGGTGCTTCGATTGCGGCTCTGCGTTGGCCGAGGCTGAGGTCGAATATCAAGACAAAGTCTCACCCGCGGTGGATGTGGCTTTTGCTTGCGTGGATCGCGATCAGCTGGCCGCTGCGTTTGGGCTGCCGAGCCTGCCGGAAAAAGTATTCGCGGTGATTTGGACAACCACGCCCTGGACGCTGCCTGCCAATCAGGCACTCAATGTGCATCCTGAGTATGAATACCAGTTGATCGATACGCCGCGCGGCGCGCTGGTGCTGGCGAGCGATCTGGCGCAAGCGGCGCTCGAGCGCTATCGCCTCGAAGGCCGCGTGCTGGGCACCACCAAGGGCGCGGCGCTGGAAAAACTCCGCTTCCATCATCCGTTCTACGATCGGCTCTCCCCGGTGTATGTGGCCCACTATGTGACGCTCGACACCGGCACCGGCATCGTGCACAGCGCACCGGCCTATGGGGTGGATGACTTTGAATCCTGCCGCCGTTACGGCATGAGCGTGGATGAGATTTTGAATCCGGTGATGGGCAATGGGCGCTTTGTGGATAGCTTGCCGTTCTTCGGTGGCTTGAATGTATGGAAAGCCAATCCGGCCATCATCGCCAAGCTCGATGAGTTGGGGCTCCTGATGGCGGCCGGCGAAATCAATCACAGCTACATGCATTGCTGGCGTCACAAGACGCCGGTGATTTATCGCGCCACCACGCAGTGGTTCGTGGGCATGGATCGTGTGCCCGAAGGCGGGGAGAGCTTGCGAAGCCGCGCCTTGGCGGCGGTGGATGAAACCCGCTTCTATCCCGAGTGGGGCAAGTCGCGCTTGCACGCGATGATTGCCAATCGGCCGGATTGGTGCGTCTCCCGCCAGCGTAATTGGGGCGTGCCGATCCCGTTTTTCCTGCACAAGCAAACCGGTGAGCTGCACCCGCGCACGGCTGAATTGATCGAGGAGGTCGCAAAGCGTGTGGAGGCCGGCGGCATCGATGCCTGGTTCAAGCTTGATGCCGCAGAATTGCTGGGGCCAGAGGCCGCCGATTACGACAAGATGCGCGATACCCTCGATGTGTGGTTCGATTCCGGCACCACACACTGGACGGTGCTGCGTGGTGGCGAGCACGCCGATTTGGCTTACCCCGCTGACCTGTATCTGGAAGGCTCGGACCAACATCGCGGCTGGTTTCATTCATCACTGCTCACCGGCTGCGCGATGGATGGCCGCGCGCCTTACAAGAGCTTGCTCACCCACGGCTTTGTGGTCGATGGGCGTGGCCACAAGATGTCCAAATCCAAGGGCAATGTGGTGGCGCCGCAGGAAGTCTCCGATTCTCTTGGCGCGGAAATTTTGCGCCTGTGGGTGGCGGCGACCGATTATTCCGGCGAGCTTTCCATCTCCAAGGAAATTTTGAGCCGGGTGGTGGAGTCCTATCGGCGCATTCGCAATACCTTGCGGTTTCTGCTCGCCAACACCGCGGATTTTGATGTGAAGCGCGACATGCTGCCGGTGAGTGAGTGGCTGGAGATCGATCGCTATGCGCTGGCGCTCACCCGCACGTTGCAAGATGCAGTGACCGCCGATTACGAGCGCTTTGAATTCCTGCGCGTGGCTCAGGCCTTGCAGAGCTTTTGCTCGGAGGACTTGGGCGCGTTTTATCTCGATATTCTCAAAGACCGTCTCTACACCACGGCCGCGAATTCCCGTGCGCGCCGCTCTGCGCAAAGCGCCTTGTGGCATATCCTGCAAAGCCTCACGCGGCTGATGGCGCCGGTGTTGAGTTTCACCGCGGAAGAGGTTTGGCAGGTGCTCACCAAAAACCCGCAAGACAGCGTGATGCTGCACAGTTGGCACAGCTTGCCCGCCGGTGAGGATGAAACGGAGCTCACCCACCGCTGGGGCCTGATTCGCGAAGTGCGCTCGCAAACCCAGCGGGTGCTCGAAGGCTTGCGCATTGATGGCAAGATCGGCTCTTCCTTGCAAGCCGAGGTGGAGATTCGCGCCAGCGGTGCGCGCTATGAGGCGCTCGCTTCGCTGAATGATGATCTTCGTCTGGTGCTGATCTGCTCGAAAGTCATGCTGGTGCGTGCGGCTGATGAAGGTGCCACTGGCGTGAGTGCTGTGGCGAGTAGCGCGGAAAAATGCGGCCGCTGCTGGCACTACCGCGCTGATGTGGGCCACGATGCCGCGCATCCTGAGTTGTGCGCCCGCTGCACCTCGAATCTCTTCGGCCCGGGTGAGGCGCGCAGTCATGCGTGAGAGCCTGCGCTGGATGTCGGTGATCGCGGTGGTGGTGGGGCTTGATCAGCTCACCAAAGAGGCGATCATCGCCACGCTGGCCTTGGGCGATCGCCTGCCTGTGCTGCCGTTTTTCGATCTGGTGTTTGTGTTTAACCCGGGTGCGGCTTTCAGTTTTCTGGCCGATCACAGCGGTTGGCAGCGCTGGTTTTTCGTCGTGCTGGCGGTGGTGATCTGTTCGTGGTTGGCGTTGATTTTGAAGCGCCATGCCCACGAGCGGATGATGCCGCTCGCCTGCGCGCTCATCATTGGCGGTGCGATCGGCAATGTAATCGATCGCCTGATTCATGGCGCGGTGGTCGATTTTTTATATTTCTACGTGGGCCGCTACGGCTGGCCCGCTTTCAATGTGGCCGATTCAGCCATCACCGTGGGCGCAGTGCTTATGGTGTGGGCCGAGTGGCGGGCCGCCAAAAAAATTCGTGACGCAGGGTGACACTATGAGCCAAACAGTCAGCGCAAACAGTCTTGTGACGCTGCATTATTCCATCTCCACCGAGGCTGGGCAGGTGCTGGTGAGTACCTTCGACTCTACCCCCGCCACCTTGCAACTCGGGCGCGGTGAGCTGATGCCTGCGATGGAGCAGTGCCTTGTCGGGTTGGTGGGCAGCGAGCGCAAGGTTTTCGTGCTGCCGCCCGCGCAAGCCTTCGGCGCCTATAACGATCAACTCATTCAGCGCGTGCCGCGCGAGATGCTGCCGCAAGATGGCTCGGCTGAGGAAATGGCGCTGATCGAATTCACTGCGCCCGATGGCTCGAAATTCGTCGGGCTCTTGAAAGAATGGCAGGGCGATGAAGCGGTGATGGATTTCAATCACCCCTTGGCGGGCAAAACGATACGCTTTGAAGTCGAGGTTGTGGGCATCAACTAACGAGGCATGATCATGGAGAAAGAAGTTCTGCTCGCCAATCCACGCGGCTTTTGCGCAGGTGTCGAGCGCGCCATTGAAATCGTCGAGCGCGCCATCAGGCTGCACGGCGCGCCGATCTATGTGCGTCATGAGGTGGTGCATAACAAACACGTGGTGGATGATCTGCGCAATAAAGGCGCGGTGTTTGTTGATGAGCTCGATGATGTGCCGGCCGGCGGCACAGTGATTTTCAGCGCGCATGGCGTCTCGTTGGGCGTGCGCGAGGAGGCCGATTCGCGCGGCTTGCGGGTGTTCGATGCCACCTGCCCGCTGGTGACCAAGGTGCACGTCGAGGTGGCCAAGATGCGCGAGGCCGGGCGAGAGATCATCATGATCGGCCACAAGGGCCACCCGGAAGTGGAAGGCACCATGGGGCAATCCCGCGATGGCATGTATCTGGTGGAAAACGTGGATGATGTCGCACGCCTCTCGGTGAAGGATGAAGCCTTGCTCGCGTATGTCACCCAGACGACCTTATCCGTGGATGATGCCGCCGCCATCGTCGCCGCGCTGAAAGCCCGATTTCCGCAGATCGTCGGGCCCAAAAAAGACGACATCTGCTACGCCACCCAAAACCGCCAGGACGCGGTGAAATTCATGGTGCCGCAGACCGATGTGGTGATCGTAGTGGGCTCGCCTTCGAGCTCCAATTCCAATCGCTTGCGTGAAGTGGCGCAGCTGCGCGGCGTGCCGGCTTATTTGGTCGACCGCGCCACGGACATCGACCCCGCCTGGCTCGAAGGCAAGCGGCGCATCGGCGTGACTGCCGGCGCCT
>JBEAUN010000347.1:0-7076 GCA_041161415.1 Pseudomonadota bacterium
GCCACGCGGGGGCGCATGGTCAATGAATGCCGCGAGTTCTCCGGCATCAGCACCGATTCGCGCAAGATTGCCGCGGGCACCCTGTTCGTCGCGCTGCGCGGCGAGTTTTTTGATGGCCACGACTTCATTCATCACGCCGCAGCCGCTGGGGCGGTGGCCGCGATGGTGGATGAAGCCTGGGCGGTGGAAGCCGCGGTGGATACCCCGGTGCTGGACCCCAAAACCGGCAAGATACTCGGCTTTCCGCTGGTGGTGGTGGATGACACCCGGCTGGCGCTGGGCCGGATGGCCGCGTATTGGCGAAGCAATTTCAGCTTGCCGCTGGTGGGCGTCACCGGCAGCAATGGCAAGACCTCGGTCAAGGAAATGATTGCCGCGATTTTCCGCGCGCAGTCGGTGATCGATGGCTTCGTGGCTGACGATTCTGTGCTCGCCACCGAAGGCAATCTCAATAACGACATCGGCGTGCCGCTCATGCTGCTGCGCTTGAAACTTGCCCACCGCGCCGCAGTGATTGAGATGGGTATGAATCACCCCGGCGAGATCGCCTGGCTTACCTCGCTGGCGAAGCCCACGGTGGCGCTGGTGACCAATGCCCAGCGCGCGCATCTTGCGGGTGTCGGCACGCTGGCGGATGTGGCCGAAGAAAAAGGCGCGATTTTTTCAGGCTTGTCTGCTGATGGCGTGGCGGTGATCAATGCTGATGACACCTTTGCCGATCTGTGGCGCGAGAACAACCGTGACCGCAAGATCCTCACCTTCGGCTTGAATCCTGGTGCGGATGTTACGGCGCGTTTCACCGCCCGGGGGCTCACCCATCAGGTGGCGCTCACGACACCTTTTGGCGCGACGGAATTCACTTTGCATGTGCCCGGCGTGCATAACGTGCGCAATGCGCTGGCCGCTGCAGCGGCCACGTTGTCGGCGGGCGCTACGCTGGAGGCGGTGGCGAATGGGCTCTCTGGCTGGCAGGGTGTGAAAGGCCGGCTCAATCTGCGCCGCAGCAGCGAAGGCGCGCTGGTGATCGATGACACCTACAACGCCAACCCGGATTCAGTGCGCGCCGGTATCGATGTACTGGCCGCCACGCCGGGGCCAAAAATTCTGGTGCTGGGCGACATGGGCGAGATCGGCGAGCGCAGCGCGCAGTATCACGACGAGATCGGCGGCTATGCCAAATCCGCAGGCGTTGATGCACTCTTCTCCTTGGGTGAATTGAGTGAGCTCGCGGCGCGCAATTTTGGCGAACATGGCCAGCATTTCAAGACACCTGAGGCGCTCATCGATGCGCTCAAGGCTCAACTCAAACCCGATGCAACGGTGTTGGTGAAAGGCTCGCGTTTCATGCGCATGGAGCGCATCAGCGATGCCATCGCTCCCGCTGCACCGACCAAGGACACTCACTGACATGTTGCTCGATCTCGCACTGTGGCTGGGGCAAGACATCCGCGCTTTCAATGTGTTTGGGTATATCACCCTGCGCACGGTGCTGGCAGCTTTGACCGCGCTCATTATTTCTTTTGTTTTCGGCCCGGCGCTGATTCGCTGGCTGGCGGCTAAGAAGATCGGCCAATCCGTGCGCAGCGACGGCCCGCAGACCCACCTCACCAAAGCGGGCACACCCACCATGGGCGGCTCGCTGATCTTGATTGCGATCGCCATCACCACGGCCTTGTGGGGCGATTTGCGCAATCACTATCTGTGGGTGGTGCTGCTGGTGACGCTGGGCTTTGGCGCCGTGGGCTGGGTGGATGACTGGCGCAAGGTGGTGCATCGCAATCCGAAGGGCTTGTCGGCCAAGGCCAAGTTTTTCTGGCAATCGGTGATTGGCTTAGGCGCGGCGGGGTATCTGGGGATGACGGCCACGCCCGTTCAGCTTGAGCTGATCGTGCCTTTCTTCAAAACGATTGCTTACCCCTTGGGTGTGTTTGGTTTCATCGCGCTGACGTACTTCGTGATTGTCGGCACCAGTAATGCCGTGAATCTGACCGACGGGCTCGATGGGCTCGCCATCATGCCCACCGTGATGGTGGCCGCGGCCTTGGCGATTTTCGCCTATGTCGCGGGCCATGCCGGGTTTGCGAAATATTTAGGTGTGCCGTATGTCGCCGGGGCGGGTGAGCTGGCGGTGTTCTGCGGCGCGCTGTGCGGTGCGGGCTTGGGGTTTTTGTGGTTCAACGCTTACCCCGCAGAAGTCTTCATGGGCGATGTCGGCGCGCTGGCGCTCGGCGCGGCGCTCGGCACTGTCGCGGTGGTGGTGCGCCAGGAAATCGTGCTGTTCATCATGGGTGGCTTGTTCGTGGCCGAGACGGTGTCGGTGATGATGCAGGTGTTGTATTTCAAGTGGTCCGGCGGCAAGCGGATTTTCCGCATGGCGCCTTTGCATCATCACTATGAGCTGGGCGGCTGGAAAGAAACGCAAGTGGTGGTGCGGTTCTGGATCATCACCATCATGCTGGTGTTGTTTGGTTTATCTACTTTGAAGCTGCGCTGAACGATGACGGAAGCAAAGAAAACCATGGTGGTGCTGGGCCTCGGTGAATCCGGGATGGCCATGGCACGCCTGGGTGTGCGAGAGGGCTATCAGATTCGGGTGGCAGATTCACGCCAGCTTTTTAACCAGGCCGCATTGCTGGGTCGGTTTGCCCCGAATGCGCAGATCACGCTGGGTGATTTGCCATCGCATGTTGTGCTCGGTGCCGATCTGGTGGGGCTGAGCCCTGGATTGTCGCTGTCCGAAGCGGCCGTACAGGATGCCCTTCAACGCGGTATTCCGGTGGTGGGGGAAATGGAGCTCTTTGCCCGCCGCCTGGCCGGTCGTGCGCCGGTGGTGGCAATCACCGGCACCAATGGCAAAAGCACCGTGACCACCATGCTGGGCGAGATGGCCCGAGCCTGCGGCCGGAATGCCGCCGTCGCCGGCAATATCAGCCCGGCCGCGCTTGAGGCCTTGTTGGACGCAGAAGACAAAGGCGAGATGCCTGATGTGTGGGTGCTGGAAGTGTCCAGCTTCCAGCTGGAGACGACCACCAGCTTGCGCGCCGCCGCGGCCACGGTGCTCAACATCACCGAAGACCACTTGGATCGCTACGCCGATATCGATGACTATGCCGCCGCCAAGGCGCGCGTCTTTGCCGGCGAATCCTGCATTCAGGTGTTAAACCGCCAAGACCCCCGCGTGATGGCGATGGCGATTGGCACTCGCACCCACCTCACCTTCGGCACCGATGCGCCGGCAGGGGATGATGACTTTGGTATTCGCATGTTGGGCCACATGCCCTGGCTGGCTCGCGGCAGCAAATGCCTGCTGCCTTGTTCGCAGCTACCTGTGGTGGGCGAACACAACATGGCCAATGCCCTGGCCGCGCTGGCATTGGGCACAGCGATGGGGCTGCCGATGCAAGGCATGCTCACCGCATTGCAAGCATTCCGCGGCCTGCGGCATCGCCTCGAGCATGTGGTGAAGTATCACGATGTCGACTTTTTCGATGACTCCAAGGGCACCAATGTGGGCGCCACGGTGGCCGCGATCAATGGTCTCAAGCGTAAGGTGGTGCTGATCGCCGGGGGCGATGGCAAGGAGCAGGATTTCTCGCCACTTGCCGAGGTGTTCGCGCAGTCTGTGCGTGGGGTGGTGCTGATTGGTGCCGATGCCCGGCGCATTGAGCTTGAAACATCAGGCTGCGGCGTGCCCATGGCGCATGCGCGCGACATGCAAGAGGCAGTGCGCTTGTGCTGGGCCAAGGCCCAGCCGGGCGATGCGGTGCTGCTCTCGCCGGCTTGCGCGAGTACGGATATGTATCGCAATTATCAGCACCGCGCAGAAGCCTTCATCGCGGCCGTCGGCGAATTGATCGCGCAAGAGGGGAAAGCATGATCGGCGCCTTCATGCGCGGCCGCCTGGCCCAGACCAGCAGCGCGGCGGCGCGTTTCGTCAAACCGCAAAGACCGATGCGCGAGGTGGACCCCTTCCTGGTCTGGCCAGCGGTGATCCTTTTATTGTTTGGCCTGGTGATGGTGTATTCCAGCTCGATCGCGATTGCCGAGGGCAGCAAATTCACCCAAAACCAGCCCATGTATTTTCTCATTCGCCATACGCTGTTTCTGGCGATTGGTGCGGTGGCCGGCATGGTCGCCTTTCAGATCCCGCTGCGTGCCTGGCAGCGCTTGGCGCCGCAGCTTTTCATCGCGGGCGTGGTGCTGCTGATCGTGGTGCTGATTCCGTTCATCGGCCGTGAGGTCAATGGCGCGAGGCGCTGGCTGCCGATGGGCTTTTTCAATCTCCAGCCCTCGGAGCTCATGAAACTTTTCGCAGTGCTCTACGCCGCCGACTACACCGTGCGCAAGCTTGCCTTCATGAAAAGTTTTCTCAAGGCCTTCGCGCCGATGGCGGCGGTGATGCTGCTGGTCGGCGGGCTGTTGCTGCAGGAGCCGGATTTCGGCGCCTTTGTGGTGATCGTGGCGATTGCCATGGGGATTCTTTTTCTGGGCGGCTTGAATGCCCGGGTGTTTTTCCTTTTGGTGGTGGTGCTGATCATCGGCTTTGTGCTGTTGATCTGGACGTCCGAGTATCGCCGCCAGCGGATTCTGGGCTTCATGGACCCCTGGCAAGACCCCTTCGGCAAGGGCTATCAACTCTCCCATGCCTTGATCGCGTTTGGTCGCGGCGAGTGGTTTGGTGTGGGGCTGGGCGCGAGCGTGGAAAAGCTCTTTTACCTGCCTGAAGCCCACACCGATTTTCTGCTGTCGGTGATCGCGGAAGAATTGGGGCTCTTGGGTGTGATCACGGTGGTGTTGATGTTCAGCATCCTGGTGCATCGCGCCTTTGCCATCGGCCGCAAGGCGCTGCATCTTGAACGTGTTTATGGCGCACTGGTGGCGCAGGGCATCGGCATCTGGCTTGGCGTGCAGTCCTTCATCAACATGGGCGTGAATATGGGGCTCTTGCCCACCAAGGGTCTCACGCTGCCTTTGATGAGTTTCGGTGGCTCCGGCATCGTCGCCAATTGTCTTGCGCTGGCGGTTCTGGCCCGCATCGACTGGGAAAACCGCCAACTCATGCGGGGGCTGCCGGCATGAAGACACTGATGGTCATGGCAGGCGGCACCGGCGGCCACATCTACCCAGGCGTGGCGGTGGCTGACGCCCTGCGCGCACAAGGCTGGCGCATTGTGTGGCTCGGTAATCCCGAAGGCATGGAAGCGCGCATCGTGCCGCAGCAGGGCTATGACATGGCGTGGATCAAGTTCTCCGCTTTGCGCGGCAAGGGCTGGCTGCGTGCCGCTTTGTTGCCGTTTAATCTCTTGCGCGGCTTTGCCCAGGCGCTCACGGCGCTGTCCCGCTTCAAGCCTTCTGTGGTGTTGGGCATGGGCGGCTATGTGAGCTTTCCCGGCGGCATGATGGCGGCATTGACTGGCCGCCCCTTGGTGCTGCATGAACAAAACGCGGTGGCGGGCCTTGCCAATCGGGTCTTGGCCGGCGTGGCCGACAAGGTGTTGAGTGGCTTTCCCAATGCGCTCAAAAATGCCCAGTGGGTGGGCAACCCGGTGCGCGCCGAGATTGCCGCCTTGCCTGAGCCCGCAGCGCGTTATGCCGGCCGCAGCGGCCCGTTGCGCGTGCTGGTGGTGGGCGGCAGCTTGGGGGCGCGGGTGTTGAATGACATCGTGCCGCAGGCGCTGGCCTTGATGCCATCGGAATCGCGCCCGCGGGTGACGCATCAAGCCGGCGCGCAGCAGATCGAGGCCTTGCGTGAGGCGTATGCTCGCGCCGGGGTCGAGGGTGAATTGCTGCCCTTCATCGACAACATGGCCGAGCGTTATGGGCAGGCAGATCTGGTGATTTGCCGCGCCGGGGCGCTCACCGTGGCCGAAATCGCGGCCGCCGGGGTGGCGAGCATCCTGGTGCCCTATCCCCATGCGGTGGATGACCACCAAACGCGCAATGCGAAATTCTTAAGCGATAGAGGGGCCGCCACCCTCATCCCGCAGCCTGAACTCAACCCCGAGGGACTCGCCAGCCTTTTGCTCAAAGCCGATCGCCATACGCTCGCTTTGCAGGCCACCGCCGCCCGCGCCCAAGCCCGCGCCGATGCTGCAGAAATAGTCGCACAAGCGTGCGCCGCGCTGGCACAATGAGAACCCAACGATGAAACATAAAATCAGACACATCCATTTCGTTGGCATCGGTGGCTCAGGCATGAGCGGCATCGCGGAGGTGCTCCTCAATCTGGGATACCGCGTCTCCGGCTCCGACCTTTCTTCCAATGCAGCGACACGGCGCTTAGCGAGCCTGGGCGCCTCGATTTCGCTCGGCCATGCTGCTGAGCATGTGAAGGGTGCCGATGCCGTGGTGACCTCCACCGCAGTGCAGGGCAATAACCCCGAAGTGCTGGCCGCACGCGAGCGCCGCGTGCCGGTGGTGCCGCGCGCCATGATGCTGGCGGAATTAATGCGCTTGAAGCAGGGCATCGCCGTGGCCGGCACGCATGGCAAAACCACCACCACCAGCCTGACCGCGAGCCTCCTGGCCGAAGGCGGGTTGGACCCCACCTTTGTGATCGGCGGGCGACTGAATTCCGCCAATGCCAATGCCCAGTTGGGCCGCGGGGATTTCCTGGTGGCCGAGGCGGATGAGTCGGATGCGTCATTCCTGCATCTCACGCCGGTGATTTCGGTGGTCACCAATATCGATGCCGATCACATGGAAACCTATGGCCATGACTTCGCGCGTTTGAAGCAGGCCTTTGTCGATTTCCTTCAGCATCTGCCGTTTTATGGCGTGGCGGTGCTGTGCCTGGATGACCCGCATGTGCGCGAAATCATGCCGCTGGTCTCAAAGCAGATCGTCACCTACGGCTTTGATGAGCGCGCCGCGTTCCGCGCTGAAAACGTGCGTGCCGAGGGCGCGCGGATGGTGTTTGATGCAGTGCGCGTCAATGGCTCGGTGACGCGGCTGCCCATCACCCTCAATTTGCCCGGCGAACACAATGTCCGCAATGCGCTCGCCGCGATTGCGGTGGCCTCGGAAGTGGGGGTGCCTGATGAGGCGATCATCAAGGCGCTTTCCGAATTCAAAGG